>JANQSX010000199.1 GCA_028279085.1 Bdellovibrionales bacterium | reverse complement strand
GCCCAAGGAAATACGAGCGAAGGGTCGTCCTAAAGCTCTGGCAATCGATCGAGCTAAAGAAGTTTTCCCCACACCAGGGGGGCCGATAAAACATAAAATAGGACTTTTGGGATTTTCCGCTATTGTCCTTACAGCCAGGTATTCCAAAATTCTTTCTTTTACTTTTTCCAAACCCCAGTGATCTTCATCTAATATTTTTTCTGCTGACTTTATATCTCTTTTTTCCTGCACATAGTTTTCCCAGGGAAGGGCAATCATCCAGTCTATATAGTTTCTGATAACAGCCGCTTCAGCACTCATAGGAGACATCATTTTTAATTTTTTTATTTCACGAGTAGTTTTTTCGCTAGCTTCCTTTGGCCATTGTATTTTGCCGGCTTTTTCTTCCAGATCTTGAATCTCTTTTTGGAAGTCATCTTTTTCTCCAAGTTCTTTTTGAATCGCTTGTAGTTGTTCATTAAGATAGTATTCTTTTTGTGAGCGTTCCATTTGTTCCTTCACTCTAGTTCTTAGCTTTTTTTCTACTTTTAAAATTTCAATTTCACGAGTGATGTGTTTCAACACCATCCTTAATCGCTCTCCAGGGTCAAAGGTTTCCAGAAGAGTTTGTTTGTCTTCCATCTTTAAATTAAGTTGTGAAGCGATATTGTCAGCTAACTCACTAAAATTTTCTATCGTGTAAATGCGCGCTAATACTTCCGGAGGTACTTGTTTATTGAGTTTGACGTAGTTTTCGAATGAGGAATAAACCATTCTCTTTAAAGCATTAGCTTCTGTTTCTTGTTGAATTTTCTCTACAACAGAACTGACCTGGACAGTAAAGAAATTATCCCTGTTGGTGAATTTTTTTATATGAACACGCTGTTTACCTTCCACAAGGGCTTTTACTGTGCCATCAGGCAGTTTAAGATGTTGAATGATAGCCCCTACTGTACCTACAGAATGGATTTGATCGGGAGTGGGGTTATTGTTCCTGGCTTCTTTTTGAGAGGCCAGGACAATGTCTGTTTTAGTATTCATGGCATGTTGAAGGGCATTGATACTTTTTTCGCGCCCTACAAAAAGAGGCATCATCATGTGAGGAAATACAACTAAATCCCTTAATGAGAGTAAAGGTAATGTTTGTGTATCTTCCTGTTTCATTATGCTCCCGTATTTTCACTTGAGATAAATTATCTTTATCCCATTATCTCTTAGATGCTAGTCATAGTAACATTATCTTTTTTTAAAAGTAAAATCTTATTGTCTCCTTTAAATTATTTAGCTGAATTTTTGCATAATATTCTCATTTTTACTAAGATCATCGATTTAATTTATAAATAAAAAATTTTACGCACTTTCTTCTTCTGTAGAACTTTGTGTTTTTTCTTTTGTTTTATTATCATATACAATGTGAGGTTGTTTTTTATTAAGAATGACATCTTCGGTAATAACACATTTTTGAATGGAGGGATCAGAAGGAATTTCATACATAATATCTAATATAGCGTCTTCAATCACTCCTCTGAGTCCTCTGGCTCCCGTCTTTTTTTTGATAGCTAGATGGGCTATCGCTTTCAAAGCTTTTTTCTCGAAAACCAACTCTACATCTTCGTATTTCATTAATTTTTGGTACTGCTTGATAAGAGCATTTTTTGGTTTTTCTAAAATTTCAACGAGAGATTGTTCGTCCAAAGAATTCAATACGGAAATAACCGGTAATCTTCCAATGAATTCAGGGATTAGTCCGTATCTTGATAAATCCCCTGGTTCCACTTTTTGAAGCAGACTGTGTGTTTCCTGAAGTTTTTCATCATCTGTTTTAATGTCCGCAGCGATACCCATAGCTTTGTTGGAAATCCTATTTTCAATAATACTTTCCAGACCTACAAAGGCCCCTCCTACAATAAACAGTATATTAGAAGTGTCTATTTGAATAAAATCCTGTTGAGGGTGTTTTCGCCCCCCTTTAGGAGGTAAGTTAGCTTTTGTGCCTTCCAGAATTTTTAGTAAAGCTTGTTGTACTCCCTCTCCACTAACATCTCTAGTGATGGAAGGATTTTCAGATTTTCGAGTGATTTTATCAATTTCATCAATATAAATAACACCCCTTTGGGCTTTTTCCACATTGTAGTCTGCCGCTTGTAATAAGTTAAGAATGACATTTTCTACATCTTCTCCCACATAACCCGCTTCTGTTAGAGCAGTTGCATCAGATATGGAGAAAGGGACATCCAGTAAGCGGGCGATAGTTTGAGCTAAAAGGGTTTTTCCGGAACCGGTAGGTCCAATTAAAAGAACATTGCTTTTTGTGATTTCTACATCTTCCTCTTTTTTTGTGAAACTTTTAGGAGATGAGTTGTTTACTCTTTTGTAGTGGTTATGTACCGCTACGGACAAAGATTTTTTAGCGGCGTGCTGTCCAATAATATATTCATTTAAATGTTTATGAATTTCAATAGGCGTAGGGATATTTATTTTTTTGTTTTGATTGACCTTAACTTCTTCTTCTGAAATGAGTTCATTACAAAGTTCAATACAATCCGAACAGATGTATACTCCTCCTGGTCCGGCAATTAATTTTTTAACGCTTTTTTGGTTTTTTTGACAGAAACTGCAGTTGTATTGTCTAGTACTCATTGTTTCACTTTCTTTCTGGAAGATACTATATGATCCACCAGATTAAATTCTAAAGCTTCTTTAGAACTCATATAGTAATCCCGATCCATAGCTTCTGTAAGAGTTTTTACATCTTTTTTTGTGTGTTTGGAATAGATTTCCATCATTTTTTTCTTTGTAATTGCCATTTCCCGTGCTTGGATTTCAATATCACTCACTTGACCGGAAATACCTGATCCGGCGACATGAGGTTGGTGTATCATGACACGAGCATGAGGTAAAATATATCTTTTTCCTGCAGTTCCGGCAGCTAAGAGTAGAGAGCCCATACTAGCTGCCAAACCAATGCAGTAAGTTCTCACATCGCATTTAATAAACTGCATAATATCGTAGAGAGCCACACCGGCGGTTACACTGCCTCCTGGAGAATTAATATATAGGTGAATATCTTTTTCGGGGTTTTCCATTTCCAGGAAAAAGATTTGTGCAATAATACTATTGACGACTTCGTTCGTGATAGGCATTCCCAACATGATAATCCGGTCTTTCAGTAAGCGGGAATAAATATCATAACTTCTTTCACCGCGTGGGGTTTGTTCAATAACGACAGGAATAAGAGCCAAGATGTTCTCCTTTGTTGTTTAGACCAATGGCCGGTTTTATTAAAGTTATTTATTTTATTTGTCGGGTTCTTAGGGTTATGACTTAAATCTTAAATACTATTCTATTATGGAAATTTAGGAGATTTCTCTTCCGTTTATATTATTTATTGGACACGGACTGTATGGAAAGAATTTGATGATTGATTAAAAGTGTGTTACAAGTCATTTTTCATAAAACAATCCGGTAAAAAAAAGGAGATGAATATGAGGTTATCTTTCCCACCTGTTCCAGGGGCTTGTTCCTGTTTGATTGTAATGGTCTCTAAAAAAGGGCTTGAAAAGAAAAAAACTTCTTCTGTTTTATCTCGTGTAGTTGAGAAGTTAACACAACAAAAAATATTTAAATCTGAAAAAAATGAAACTTTATTTTTACCTTGTACACGGGTAGGCCGGTCAGAACATCTATTGTTAGTTGGTTTGGGTGATCTTGATAAAATCAATCAAGAGACCTTTCGTCAAGCAGCCGCTTCTGTTTATAGGGAGATGGAGAAACACTCTTTATCTGAAGCTATGCTGGATTTATCTTCCTGTTTTTCCGTTTCTAAAGAATCGGATTCTTTTGTAGTTCGTGCTGTTAGTGAAGGTTTTATATTGGCTGATTATCATTTTCAAGAATTAAAAAGGAAACAAAAAGATAAAACCCCGGTTAAAAATATTTTTCTTTCCGGTGTTACAGTCTCCAAGGAGATTAAGGCCGGTTTGGAAGAAGGAAAAGCTTTAGCTGAAAGCACTAACTTTGCCCGTTGGTTGGCCGATCAACCTGCTAATCTGATGACGCCTTCTATTTTAGCTCAAGAAGTGCAAAAAAAGTTTCGTGGAATCAAAGGTGTGCAAGTCAGTGTATGGAATAAAGATAGAATTAAAAAGGAAAAAATGGGAGGTATTCTTGGGGTGTCTTTGGGTAGTCAGCAGGAACCGCGTGTAATTATTATTGAGTACAAAGGAAATGATGGTCAAATGATTGGAAAGAAAAGCAAACCTTTATGCTTTGTAGGGAAGGGGCTTACTTTCGATTCAGGAGGTATTAGCATCAAGCCATCTAAAAATATGCATGAAATGAAATTTGATATGTGTGGTTCTGTGGCTGTCATTGGAGCGCTTTTGGCAATAGCCCGTTTGAAATTAAAAGTTCATGCTTTTGGCATGGTGGGATCTACAGAAAATATGCCTGGAGCGGCGGCTACTAAACCTGGAGATGTGCTTAGAGCCCGTAATGGAAAAACAATGGAGGTTTTGAATACAGATGCAGAAGGACGCTTGGTTTTAGCGGATATTTTGTCCTATGCTAGTGAACAAA
>JANQSX010000178.1 GCA_028279085.1 Bdellovibrionales bacterium | reverse complement strand
CGATTCCCAGAACAAGGGCTGACAGTAAAACTCGTAGAGAGAAATGACTTATTTTGGAAACGGTGGCGTGTTGCTGGGTTTTTTCTTTAGCCGCTTCTGGAAATTCTTTAGGGTTAGAACTCATTTTTATTTTCCTCTCCTTTGGAAAAGACTTTTGATTCTTGACCTTGTAATTTTAACAAACATGTCTTTCTCAATGTCGCGACACAAATAGAGGCCGTGAATTATTTAATTTTTTTAATTCGGCAAAATTCCCAAAAAGGTAAAATCATGGTTTTCTTATCCAACTCAATATGTTTTGAACCTAAATGCACTTGATAGAATTCAGGAATGTTTGTTCTGGCTTTAAAGTAGTTAATATGGGGGGATAGGTTTTTTTCTCCTGTTTTACATTCTACGGCGAATAGAGGTTTTTTCTTTTTAAGAACAACGAAGTCTATTTCTCTTTTATCCGTGTCTCTTAAAAAACACAACTCCATTTTTTCTCCCTCTGTATCTTCAAAAAAGTGACAATACTTTAAAAGATGACTGGCTACCATGTTTTCAAAACGAAAAGGGAGGTTTTCAATAACACTCCAGTCCCAAAGGTAAAGCTTTTGTTCTTTTTTGACAGATCTTATTCTGGAAGATGGTCCATAAGGTGAAATGCGGTAAGAGTAATAAATGTTATCCAGAATTTGCACCCAGCGGCTGATCGTGTTGTGATTAGCTTCCAAATCATCCGCCAGATTTTTTATGGACAGAGGAGAACCGACACGAAAGGGAAGAGCATCCGCCAGTAATTCAATGGCATTCAGTTCTTTCACTTGATCTAGGTCCCTTAAATCATCATTGATGATTCTATATGTTCTCTCTCTATGCCATAGACGTAAGTTTTTTTCAGACCCTTTAAAAAAAGGTTCAGGGAAGCCTCCGAATTTTAATAAGGTTTCAGTCGTGGTTTTATCTAAAGAAGAAAGCTCCCCTAAAGTGAGGGGATGAAGTCTTAAGTAACGATAGCGGCCCAATAGGGAATCTCCCCCTCGCCGGTAATAGTCCAAGCGAGCGGAGCCTGTAATTAAAAATTTATATTTATATTTTTTGGTATCGTATAAACCTTTTACGAGAGAGCGCCAGTTCTTAAATTTACGGATTTCACCAAAGCAAAGGACTTTTTTATTTACCGGAAGCTCCGCTTTTTTAATATTATACCGAGCTACAGGGTCATCCCAGTTTAAATAAGCGGAATTTTTTACGGAAGCCGGTTTTAAAAACCTAAGACATAGTGTTGTTTTTCCTACTTGTCTAGGACCGCCTAAAAAGACCATTTTGTCTTTCAAAAACTCTTTAATAGGCTTCATTAAATATCTTTTATAAACATTCATAAAGGTAGTATAAACTCATTAGTAAATGATAGTCAATCATAAAATACTCATTAGTAAATGATAGTCAATCATAAAATACTCATTTTTAAAAATTTTACAATAAATTCGTCATTCCTATTAGCCTCGTTACTCCTGTAAGCCTCGTCCTTCTTGTTTAGGTTCGTCATTCCGGCGCAGGCCGGAATCCAGAAAATACCCTACTTACCGGCTATCGCGACACCCATTTGGATTTTAATCTTCAATGTTTCAGATACCGAACATTAATTCAGATACCGAATCTTTTTCTATAAAAAGATTATTAAAATCTACTTTCAACCCTACCAGTCATCTTGCAAATTTAAAATTACAGTGAAAAAACAATATAATCAACATGATCAGTTCTTTAAAAGTCTGTTCTCTCATACCCCCTTTGCGAAAGAACTCCTTCAGCTTATCTTCTCTAAACAAGAAATAAATGCCTATGATTGGAAAAAACTTAAAACTGAAAAAGATACTTTTTCTAATAGCACCAGAGCTGATCTGATCTTTTCCGTTCCTCTTAAAAATAAACAGAAAAGCAAAGTTAAAATATTTATTCTCCTGGAACATAAATCAACATACAATGTAAATCTTTTTCGACAACTATTCCGGTACCAAGCTCTTCTTATTGAAAAAAGCTTTAATGAGTATGGCAAACCTATTCCCATTATCCCCGTTGTGTTCTACCACGGAAGAAAGCCCTGGAAATGGAAATTGTCTTTTCAGGAAGCTTTTGGAGATAAGAATTTTTTAGACATTCCTGTTTTGTCCAGAAGAAGTATGTTAGACTTTAGGATAAGACTTTTGGATATACAAGATGTGAAATGGGAGAAGGTATTTAAAGATGAGAGTATAAAGAGCAGGGGGGCTTTTTATTTATTAAGAGAGGTATGGTCATCCACAGCGGATTTAGTTTTTTTGAGACGGGTATTTAATTTTTTTAAGGATGTTTTGCCAAAGCGGGAGGATTTAATTTTAAGCATACTGGAGTATTTAGTGACGGGTTATAGGATGAAGTCTGAGGTATGGGAGGAAGCGGAGGAGGAGATTTTGAAGAGAGGTATTTTAAAGAAGGGAGGATATATGGACATAAGGAAATATATTGCAGAGAGAGCAAGAGAGGAAGGACGACAAAAGGGGCAACAGGAAGGATGGCAAAAAGGGCAACAGGAAGGGTGGCAAAAAGGGCAACAGGAAGGATGGCAAAAAGGGCAACAGGAAGGACGACAAAAGGGGCAACAGGAAATTATCCTTAATATGCTGAAGAAATCAGCAAAAATTTCTTTTATATCTGAAGTAACGGGTGTGTCTGAAAAAGAAATAAACAAACTAAAAAAAGAAAACAGTGGATAATAATATGCTACTGACAGTCAACAATTCTGTCGGTTCGGCACATAAAGGTAATACGGGTGGAGACACGACGGAAGATATTGTCGTGAGGTAAAGCTTTACAAAATAAAAAGAAAAGTTATTCTTTTAAACATTCTTGAAACTTTGGATCAGTCCACTCATATAATTTCTCATCAATCGTGATTATGTAATCGCTATCAACTTCATTAGAATTTTTATCTATAGGCTTTACATTTTTAAGAATACACTTCACTTCTTCATCTGTTAAAGGTTCATAATTGATGAAATATTGTTGTTTTTTACAACAAGCTAAAGATAATAAAAATAAAATAATTATCCATTTCATTGTAATGATTCAGTTCCCATTAAAGTTGGCCAAAGATTGAGTCTTATTTCATAATCATGGTTTTTAAAAAATTTATCAATATCTTTATGTGTAGGATACACTCTTTTTCCTTTTCCAGTACAGGGGAACATAATATTATTTGGGTTTTTAATATGTACTAAGCCGATGGAATGACCTAGTTCATGCATTGCAATTGTTAGGAAATCTATTGTACGAGTTATTTTTATGGATCAATTCTATTCACTAATAAAAATAGACATTATAT
>JANQSX010000171.1 GCA_028279085.1 Bdellovibrionales bacterium | reverse complement strand
ATCCTGGAAGGATAAGAATATCATCAAAAGTAAGAGCTTCCTGCTGAACCAGGCGGATAAAATCTTCTCTCATTATCCTCTGAATTCTTACCAGAAATTAAACCAAATGGAAAGTAAAAAAGTAATTTATATAAACTTGTTTAAAAATTATGATTTTTGTTTTTTATTAAATTTAACAAATACTGTCTTTCAATTTAAGAACCTACCTCCAATAATAGTAGCAATCCAAGTGCTCCTTTAAACCTCTTAATTTGTCATGAATCAAAAACAATTGTTGATTTAGTGATGTAATAGTGTTACACTAAAAACAAGAGGTTTGTCATGCCAACTAGTAAAAAAAGAATTAATCTCACATTAGATCACAGTCTTTACAACCAATTGGAACAATTAAGGAAGATAAGAAAGTCGCCTTTTCTATCTTCCGTAGTTATTGATCTCACAAAGCAGGCTTTGGAATTACAGGAAGATTTGTATTTTGCCAAAATTGCAGAAGAGAGAGAAAAAGAGCCTATACTTTCACACAAAAAAATCTGGGCAGAAAAATAAATGTGGAAAATTGTTTACAAACATTCCGTAAAAAAAGATCTTAAAAAAATACCAAAAAAAATAAAATCTCTTATAAAAAGAACTATCGAAGAAAGATTAAAAACAGATCCTATTTACTTTGGTACTCCTTTAAAGCAAAATTTAAAGGGATTAATGAAATTAAGAGTTGGAGACTATCGTATTATCTACTCTATCAAAAAGGATACTATTATTGTTTATATAATTAAAATCGGACACAGAAAAGAAGTCTATAAATAAATTAATGAAAAAATGGATTAGAGATTATAATAATGTGGCTCCTCACTCTGGACTAGGTATGAAAAGTCCCGTAGAATACAGGAAATTGGTTAATCAAGCTGTATAGTTCAAATGGGGGTCGCGACAAAAATGAAAATTATATATTTCTTATTGCTTATTTCCTATTAACCGGATGTGAGGTCAAGGTTGCAACGCCTAAATACTGTGAATCTGTTTTTAAATTTACTGTTTGTTTTATGAATGAATATAAAGAACCATTAAATGCCTCTACAAATGAAATGAAAAGGCAGTTTAATGTAGCGTATGATGAGTGTATCGGGAAAGGGTTTTCTTATTCAAAAGAGGCTTTAGAACGTATTACGGAATTTAAAAATTATAATAACCACGTTATCACAGAAAGATGTATTGAAAGTGTTAGATATGTGAGACATAAAGGCCGATTTGAAAATAAACCAATTTATGCCTGTGTATGGAAAGAAGAATTAACAGGAATAAGTTGTTTAAAAGAAGCTGAATCACTTTAGGTATGTTATGGATCGCTTTGCTTTGGGACTGCCTTTTGGTTTGATTGCATCGCAATTTCCTGAATGATTTAATACAAAGAGAAAGAAACTATTCTTTAAGTCTTTGAGGTGTTTCTTATTTTCTTTAAATCCAAAGCCCTTATCATAGAAACAGCTTCTTTTCTAACTCGTGGATCTTTTATAGCACTGTTCATAACCCGTACAATTTTTCCGGTTGTTCTATGTGAAAATGCTTGCTTTTTTTCTCTATTAGAAAGCTTTCGTTTCAGTAAAATATCTTTACTCATTTTTTCTTCATCCTTATAAGACAATTATAGTTTTTTATACCTAAGAAATATTACTGAAAAAATCAAGTTTCTTCAAGCGTTTCAATACTCCTGGAGGTAAAGAACTAAACCTTAATCCCTCTATCCAACCAACATAAAATCCTTTTTTATTAACAGGTTTTATTTGTCCAAAACCATCAACCGTATATTTAGAATACTTTTCTCCGGTTAAGATAGAAGAGAGCCATACAGCTTCTTTTACATCAGATCCATTGTACCATAAGTTAATAAACAATGACTTCCTAAAAAGACTTTTATATAAAGCATTAAAATTAGGAAACAAATCATTAAATGTTTCTTTCACTTCTTGCTTTGGAACAAACCTTTTAATTTCCTCAGCTCTTTTTTGAACTCTTTTCCAAGCTTCTTCATAACTATCAAGAAATACAATATGAATAAAGATTAAATAACCCCTTTTTACCACCCTCTTTATTTCTTCTTTTAACTGCATTTTACCAACTATATCCTTTCTGACATTCTTTTCAAATATGATATTATACTTTTTCTGGATAGCTTTTTTAAAAAGTTTTCCTGCAAGTGTTGCTGATTCAGATTGCACAAATTGAGCTGCCTGCTTAGGGTTTATTCTTTTTAACAACCCATACTCTGGGAGCTGTTTTTTTAAATCATCAAAGTTTATAAAAACAAACTCTGATTTACTGTCTTCATCTGTCAAAATTTGATCTTTAGCAGAGGTTTTACCTGATCCAATCGACCCTAATAAAAAATGGATACGAGGTTTATTTGAACTCTTATATTCATTAAGTATAGAGTTCACAATATTCCTATGTAGCTCATTTCTCTTTTTATACGTTCTACCTAAAGAGTTTTCTTTAAAATACTTTTTGGAAGTCGTTTTACTAGATAATTCCTTCAGTAACTTTTCATATTCTTTTTGCCTATGAACTCTATTTTCATAAAGTTTGTAATATTCTGCAGGTTTTGGAAACTTTGACACAGAACCTCCAAGTTTAAGAATATAGATAATGTACTAAAACCATTTATTTATTTTCAAGAAAATTCTAAAAAAACGGCCACAGCTAAAAGCTATAGCTTTGCCTGATTAAGCAAAAGCAGTTCTTAATTTAATTTTATCAAATAAGATGATCATTGATCTTCTCCTGATGTGAAAGGTAAAGAATTAATTAAGGACTACAGCAATTTAGGTTCTCACTCTAAACTAATATTTTCTGGATTCCGAATCAAGTTCAGAATAGTGAAAGTCCTTAAAGGACTTTCAGTTTAGAGGCGTTACAAGTTTCTTCTGGATTCTGAATCAAGTTCAGAATGACAGGAATGTAATTTAATTAAGGTAAAGAGGTTTTCTGATAGAACCTTTTTTCAAAGGCTGGTCCACTTTTTGATCTAACATCGCCGTTATAAATTGATCTGTACAGTAAAAACGACAACCGGAATACACAGCAAAAGGAATAACATCATTAGCATTTAGGTGCATAGAATGTACAGCAGGATGGCCATTTACTATAACTTGTACGTAAATATTACCCCTTTCGTACTTTAGAAAGTAACATTTTTCAATTCGCACCTTCATAGCATTCAACAGTTCACTAATAAAACGAAAAGGCTCTTCTCTATTCATACTCTGATGAACAGCAATCTGACCTTGCAAGCGAGATAAAGAAATGGCAAAGCGTTTTGAACCTTCTTTTTCCTTAAATACCATAAGACAAAGATTAGGTATCATTCCCCCTACTAAACCATGAGGAATAACTTCCACCCACTCTTGCTCTTTTTTTATTACTATTTCATCTGATTGTTTTTTTTCTTCCTGTTGCTTACCTGAAGCCTCCCGTACAACCAAACGAGCCTTATCCTTTGCTTTTATTCCTACTTCTTTCATAATGACACCTTTCACTTTAACTTCTACAAATTAGACAATAATAATACAAGCGCTTTGATCTTATTTTTTTATTACTGGATTCCGGATCAAGTCCGGAATGACAAATCTACGCCGGAATAACAAAAATTAGTAAAAATATTCTAACAAAGCTCCCCATATAAAACCTGTGGATAGGTTTTGTTAATTTTTACTGACACCGTTTTTCCTTTTAAATGCTCGGAACCATTAAAATGAACCAATTTATTTTGGCTGGATCGACCATTTAAAAATCCCGTTTTTTCATCCTTTTTCTCTACCAATACTTCCAAAGTGCGATCCTTATACTCCTGTGAACGGGAAATGGCAAATTGAATATGTTTTTGATTCAATCGGGCGAGACGAGCAGATTTTTCCTTTTCATCCACCTGATTTTTAAACTGAGCCGCTTTAGTAAAAGGACGTGGTGAATATTTAAAAGAATATATCATTTCAAAAGGCACTTCATCCAATAAACTCAAGGTATCCTGAAAGTCTTCCTCTGTTTCCCCGGGAAATCCCACAATGAGATCAGTTGAAAGCACCGCACCTGGCATTTTATTTAAAATCATCCATGCTTTTTCAATATACTCCCCTCTGGTATATCCTCGATTCATTTTATCTAAAATATGGGAATTACCGGATTGAGCAGGCAAATGAACAGCATCCATAATCTTATCTCTTCTGGA
>JANQSX010000166.1 GCA_028279085.1 Bdellovibrionales bacterium | reverse complement strand
ATGCTGAAAAGTATGAAAGCGAAACCTATTGTATTTGCCATGGCCAATCCCGATCCGGAAATTAAACCGGATATAGCTAAAAAAACCGTGCCGGATGTTATAGTAGCCACCGGTCGCAGTGATTACCCCAATCAAGTTAATAATGTTTTGGGTTTTCCTTCTATTTTTAGAGGGGCTTTGGATGTACATGCCACACATATTAATGAAGCCATGAAAAAAGCGGCGGTATTTGCTTTGGCGGAGTTAGCTAGAGAAGATGTTCCTGATAATGTCTCCCGTGCTTATCAGGATGAGATTTTTCATTTTGGCCCTAATTATATTCTGCCTAAACCTTTTGATATGAGGGTATTGACTCGTGTGGCGCCGGCGGTAGCCAAGGCGGCTATGGATTCCGGAGTGGCTCAAAAACCGATTGTTAATTTTGAAAAATATAAACTTCGCCTGGCGGCTTTTCAAGGTCGCCGAAGAGGTTTTATTAGAGAAATTATCAACAAAGTGAAAAGAAAAAATAAATCCCGTTCATGGGATATTCCGCGTATTGTATTTCCTGAAGGTAACAGTAAAAGAACTTTGAAAGCGATCAATATGCTTTATGAGGAAAAAATGATGAAGCCTGTTTTACTGGGGGATACGGAGGAGATTCGTCAACTCATTCAGGAGATGGATTTGGATAATATGGATGCAGTGGAAATTATCAACCCCGCGCAAAGCACTCAGTTTAAACAGTATGTAGAAACTTTTTATGAGATGAAGCAGCGAAAAGGAATTTTAAAAAAAGAAGCCGCTCGGTTGATTAAGGACTCTAATTACTTTGGAGCTATGATGTTGAGACTGGATGCAGTGGATGCTCTGATCACAGGGGCTACACAAAATTATGTGGATAGTGTTCGTCCTATCTTACAAATTATTGGTACTAGTAAAAGAAAAATTGCCTCCGGTGTGAATGTTATTTTGGTAAAAGATCAAGTTTTATTTTTTGCGGATACAACGGTGAACATCAATCCCAGTGCGGAGGATATCGCTAATATCGCTGTTCATACAGCCCGTGTGGCAAGAGGTTTGAATGTGAAACCGAGAATTGCCATGCTCAGTTTTTCCAATTTTACCAGTCGGCAGGAAAATCCCAGGAAAATGCGGCAGGCCGCTCAACTAGTTAAAAAGTGGTACCCTGATTGGATAGTGGATGGGGAGCTGCAAGCGGATACGGCAGTCAACCCGGACATTATAAAAAATATTTTCCCTTTTTGTCAGATTCAGCAAGGGGCTAATGTTTTAATTTTTCCAAATCTGGATGCAGGTAATATTGCTTATAAACTGGTTCAGCAGTTGGGTTCGGGAGAAGTGTTAGGACCTTTCTTAATGGGGGTGAAAAAACCGGCCAATGTGGTGCAAAGGACAGGAACCACGGAGGATGTGGCAAACACTATTGTTATGACTTGCCTTAAGGTGCAGGCTTATAAAGAATTTAATGAACAAAATAAATAATTTTCACTGTGGCAAAGTAAACTGTGTTTACGCCTTCTGTCCAGTGCTTGCTACAATGTTACTTATAGCTGACAGTCCCCTAAGACTCAGTACCTTTGCCTACCCAGTCCTGAGTGTGGCTTAAATACCTACTATGGGCGTAGTCCATTGTGTCGATTTTGTCTTTTATTTCCCAGCAATTTTAATTTATACGAACGATTTACAGTAATTACATCTATCATTTGACATATATATAACACATTATATATAAATATACACACTTAAGTTGGCCACAGTGATATGTAGTTAATATAAGGGGGTAAAATGATAGAAAAAATAGCACTATTTATTAGTATGTTAATAATAGCTTATTTGTTGAAGGCTTTAAAGATAAGAAAACTTTCTATTTCTATGTCAGTTATTAGTTTTTTATACTTATTTTTATTTCTTTTTAACCATTTTTCAGCAAATGCAGAACCAATAAGAGGTTATTATATGGAAGTAGATAATCATCTTTCAAAACCTAAGCCAGGTAGTTGGTATGGAATACATCTAAATTGTGGAGAAAATATTTACAATTCTTCTATAATATCTTGTCGTGCAGATGGGATTCACGAAGGAGCAAAGGGAGACAAGTTTCTTATTACAGGAATTACTGGTTGCTATGACAAATTCTGTGAAGGTGAAATTGATCCAGATTTATTTTATAACCCAATTTCAGAGAATGAGTTTAATGATTTTTCCACAAATGAACAATCTTTTCATGGTGGAGGAATGAGTATGGAATATACGATAGGTCCAAAGTCCAGTAGTGGATTAACTGCCGCAGGTGTTGTTGCTGTGACAATAGGAGCCGCCCTAGTTTTATGGGAGGTATAATAAAGGATTAACAACTACTTCTGCTAATCATGTTCATCCAGAAGAGTATGTGAGAAATGGGAGACAGGCCAGAAAAATAGAAAATGAGGAAAATAAAAACTTTGGGGGTAGTCATCTAGAAAAATACTGTTATGAACAGGTAACAACACTTGATGAATGGAATGATTATTGTCGAGAAGAATTAGGAGAACCACCAGAAAGATTAAAATAATAGCACCATTAAACTAAAGCCAACATATTATAAAGTTAAATCACTATATGAGAGTTTACCATATGTTTTCTAAACATTTCTAATACTATATTAGCGGCTTTTAGTTTTACTTCTCTAGCAGAAGTATCACCTAATATATAGTCTTTTTAATAAATATTAACACTCTCTAGGAGGCTGAAATGATGAGTACTACTTTTATTTTTCTCTTTTCTTTAATGGTTTTTTCTTATAACGGCTATGCCGATTCTGTCATGTCCTCTGATGAAAATAGATCTGATGTTGAGAAACAAGATAGTGTTAGTCAGCAAGAGGAGAGTTCTTTAAATGAGTATGCTTTTGAGGGTATGGAAACTTTTAACATAGATGAGCGTCCTGACGGACATGCCCCTATAGGTATTATGGGAGATCATGTACATGATCAGGGTGAATTTATGCTTTCTTTTCGTCTAATGATGATGAGGGAGAAGATTAAAGTGGAAAAAGTGGGGGATAATAAAGAATTTATAACAGTGGATAAGGACGTGAACATAGATATGTGGATGGGTATGTTGGGATTGATGTATGGATTAACAGATCGGTGGACAGCAATGACCATGGTACCTTATTTGTTATACGATATATCTGATGTAGACCATGCGTTAGGAGATATATCTCTTTCTGTTTTGTACGCTCCTTTGAAGGAGGATTTCTATAGAATGGTTTTAAGTTTAGAGGTATTTTTTCCTACTGCCGGACTCGATTACATAAGTGGAGTTATGGAGGAAGAATGGGAAGGAAAAGGGATCCAGTATATAGTTATGATACCCTGGTCAGCTTATGCTTTCTTACCAAAGTTATCTACTTTGTTCTATTGGGATCAGTTGTCTTTAGGTTTCCAGATAGGTTTTAAGTATTCTTTTGATTTTGTTGGTGAAGGTTCACTTCGTCGGTTTGAGAATAAACTTGAACCTACAGCTCATATATGGGGGACTTGTAGTTTAAGTAAGAATTTTAGCGTGTCTTTGAGAGGAGTTTACCAGGGTGATAATAAACATAAACATTCTGTTCTAACCTATTTGGGTTTAAATTATATAGGAACTGATTTTTTAGAAGGACATCGTTTAGCGTTTGAAGTCGGATTACCTGTCTATCGAAGTTCCTCTGTAAAAACACAATCTTATATGTTCCAGCTGGGTTGGCAAAAGGCTTTTTAGTCTAAGAGCTAAGCCATTTCATACTCCTCTTTTAAATAATCAATGGCCCGGTTTTTCTCTGTTTCTATTTCTTGCGCTCTCTCGCCCTCAATCCACAGCGGGATCCTATCCTGCACCCGGAGTATATTTCTAATCACCTCCTGTAACGGGAGCCAATCCTCCTGCACCTGGAGTATATTCCTCAACACCTGTTACAGGCTCTAAGTGATACCCTAATTTTCCAAGAGATTGTCTAACAGATTCATAATCATTATAACTAGCCAATTTCTTTCTTTGAATAGTATAATAGTAGTCGCGATACTCATCATTGAACATTGTCAAAGACTCTAAAGAATCATAACATCTAAACACCTGATAAGCTATTTCCCACTCCTCTTTTAAATAATCAATGGCCCGGTTTTTCTCTGTTTCTATTTCTTGCGCTCTCTCGCCCGAAGAGTCACTATTCTGCATATTCTCATAAGTGCTAACAGCCTCCTGACTTTTGTGGCGAGCTTGCTCTCTTTTAGGAAGAAGAAGATCTCTTAAATACTCTCTTTCTCTTTCTAAAATAGCTTTATTTCTTTCTTTTACAGCTTCCTTAAGAAATTTATCCTTCGCTTTCCTAAAGACATGATCATAGTGTCCTGCTTTGCTATTAGGACGGAATTCCTCACATGATATTAGTTCAGAATGCCTTTTTCCGTTTGCTATTCCTCTATTCTTACAGTCATTTATAAATTCTTCTATTTTTTCTGCGTTTTGTTCTAATGATGTTTTTGCAGCCTCATCCGCTTTTCTATTTATTTCTTCACCATCTAATACTTCAGGATGATACCGAGTAATCTCACCAGTACACTGAACTTGCCGTTTGTTTATATTAGCTTGTATGATCTCCTGATATTCAGAGTCAGTGAGATCCTTCTCGGAAGCTGCTGAAAAAACAGATCGAGAAGCCGCTTCAAAAACAAAAAAGTGATTAATAAGTACCCCACTAATCAAGATATAGAGAAAAGACAGGTTCTTCATTAGCCACTCCTTTGCTAGATACCTTTATTGGTCTTTTTATTATTCTTTTAGGATCGGCGTATGTTTATAGAAATATAAGTTACCCACAACAATTTGTGATCTATAAAGTACACTGTGTCCACTTTGAGACATTACTTTGTTTAGATTATAAACATCCCGCTCCCAAAATCTTCCTTTTCATACGATAGGAGGACTGGAGATAGTATAGAGGAAATATGCGTAATTGCTTTCTTGCTTTTTAATTTTTGTGAGATATTTTTAAGTTCATTAATTTCTATAAACTTCCTGATTTTCAATCCTGTAAAAAAATATTTTTCTGTTTTAAATTTTTGCAGGAAAATCAAGTGGCCGAATTTTAATATCCTCTTCTATTTTTCTCATTTTTTAACACAAAGTACGGCCTGTCCACCACCCATAGTATCATAAAGCTTTATAAAAGATTTTGTCGCATCACAATATCTACTCATCTCAAAATATAGAGGTTCATAATCAGAACCAGTGACGATTATAAATTCTCCAGGTTCTATTTCACTTGCATCTTGAGGTATTGTCCCAGCAACTTCACGTTTTTGTGTGGATTTATTGTCTTGCCATGTAGATTTTTCCTTTTTTATGGAATGACAGGCTGAGGTCAAAAACAATGTTATTAATAAAACTAAAATATATTTCATTTAACTCCTCCTTAACTTGGTTTTCCATTCAATAGGTTATTATGATTGAATCATATATGACAGTTTATGTATAGCTCTTTTTAAGATTCAAAAAATCTAGATAGATAGATATTGTTAACGAATTACTGAATACTGATAAAAGTGGCGGAAGAGGTGGACCCGGAGTATTCCTGTAAAACTGAAGGCTTTTTTATGTTTTGCGATTTAGAAATTTTCCATTTTAAAGCTTGATCTTTGTTTCCATAATCATTATCATCTACTTTCCCCTGGATTAAGATCCCGGGGCACCCCTTTCTTTAGTGGAGGCTTAAGGTTATAAGGGTTTATTTTTCTTAGATTTTTTTAAAAGAATCAGAATTATAAAGCTCATGTTATCTGGTTTTCTTGCCGAGAAAAGGGAAGGCTCTTTGACAACTGAATATTTTTTAGAGTGCTTGTGTTGCCTGATTCTATGGGGATAGAAGAGGGTGAATCCATTAATTTTAATGGTGAAGAACACAAGTTTAAAGTAACTCACATTTTTACAAGATATTTGTTCTTGTTTCTTATTTTTTAATTTTTAGGGCAAAAACAAAGAGAGTCTGAACTGAAATCATTCTTAGCATTTTCAGTCAGTTTTGTTTTTAAATAAAAGCTACTAAGAGTTTACGGAGGATGCCTTGGCATCAGAAAGCGATGAAGGACGTGGCAAGCTGCGATAAGCTTCGGGGAGTGGCACACACATTTCGATCCGGAGATTTCCGAATGGGGGAACCCGCCGGTTTAGCCGGCAATTCAGGGTGAATACATAGCCTTGTAATAGCAAACGAAGGGAAGTGAAACATCTCAGTACCTTCAGGAAAAGAAATCTAAAGAGATTCCCTGAGTAGTGGCGAGCGAAAGGGGAA
>JANQSX010000150.1 GCA_028279085.1 Bdellovibrionales bacterium | reverse complement strand
GTCCTGGTGGAGGAAAACATGGAGGAGAAATAATAGCTGAAGGAACACCGGAACAGGTAGCCCAGTCCTCTAAAAGTGTAACAGCTCCTTTTTTACGATCTGTACTTTAAAGCTCTCTTGTCATTCCGGACCCCCGCCTGCGCGGGGGCAGGCTTTGATCCGGAATCCAGAAGTGTTAAGGGTTGAGTTGTATCAGACGATTCAGTTCAGTTTGACAATGTTCCAGACTGTGTCCAGGAAGACAGGTAAGACATACATTATAGTGTTCATACCATGTTCCTTTTTGACAACGCCACATTCCTTTTCCGACAGTCACTCCTTTTGTATAAATGTTTAAAATGTCTTTATAATTACTAGTGAAAGTTTGACCGTTTCCCAATGCAGGAAGTTGATGGAAACAGTCTGCATTTTTAACTTGCATAACACTAGCTTTGCAGTCGTTGGGATTATGTGGCTTTGGCAGGCTAGACTGGATTGGACTTCTTGATTGTGGTGGAGTTCCTGTTTCTGTATTTGGTTTTGTTGGTTTTCTGCCACCGCAGGCACTGACAAAAAAGAAAGAGAGAATAATCAAATGTTTAAATAAAGTGTTCACTACATGAATATTAGGATCTATTGACAGATATGTACAGTTATTTTTAGTGAAAAGCTCTAGCAAAACTTGATGTTAAAGGATGTAACCGATAGAATAAAGTGTTTTATGAATACAATGTTTCATTCAAATAAAAAACTGGTAGCGCCAAGTATTTTATCGGCGGATTTTTCCCGTTTGGGGGAGGAAGTAAAAGCTATGGAACAGGCTGGTGCGGATCGCTTGCATATTGATGTGATGGATGGTCACTTTGTGCCCAATTTAACAATAGGTGTACCGGTAATTAAGAGTTTAAAAAAAATCACTAAGCTTCCTTTAGATGTTCATTTAATGGTGAATGAACCGGAAAGTATGATTTCTTCTTTTGCTTCTGTTGGTGCGGATTCTATAACTGTTCATTTGGAATCTACAAAAGATACAGGAAAAGTTTTGGAACAAATTCGTTATACTAATGTGCAGGCCGGTTTGACATTAAAGCCGGAAACTCCTGTTGAAAAACTTTTCCCTTTTCTGCATCAATTGGACCTGGTTTTGATTATGACAGTTGAGCCAGGGTTTGGAGGACAATCTCTATTACCGGAAGCTGTTGCAAAAATTTCTCAGGTAAGAAAAGAGCTTGATCGGCAAAGTTTAACTGTGCCTATTCATGTGGATGGTGGAGTGAATGATGAAACATTGCCTCTTTTGTCTTCTGCTGATGTGTTGGTGTCCGGTCATTTTATTTTTAAGCATCAGAGCTATAAAGAAGCTATTTCTATTCTAAAAACTCAGTAAAATTATTTCGTGTTAAGTGTAAATGCAAATGTAGCCCCTTTGTTTTTTGGGCGATTAAATGCCGAAATACTTTCACCGTGAGCTTGTATAATTTTTTTTGCAATCGTCAGTCCTAAACCACTGCCTTTAATGAGGTGGTTTGTTTTCTCCCTTTCCTTGTAAAAAGGTTCAAATATTTTATTATCGGAATCCGGTGTTATACCAGGACCTTGATCTATTACCTGGATCTTCAGTTTTTTATTCTTTGTTTGTTCCCATGATATTTCCACTGGGGTGTTTTTAGGAGAATGTTCTATAGCATTCAATACTAAATTAAGTAAAACCTGCTTGATGTAAAAGGGATCCATATACACTTCTGTTTCCTTGTCTGAAAAATGAAGCTTTAAATTTCCTTTGTACAAATTTACTGTGTTTTCCAAACTATTTTGTATTTTTTGCATCCATTGATTCCATTTATACCATTTTAAATTTAATTTAATTTTATTTTGTATCTTCTGCACATCCAGAGTGTCTGAAATAAATTGGATCATCCATTCTACTTCTGTATCCATGATGTCTATGAATCTTTTTTTTTCCGGTGGGATTTGTTTTTTTAACATTTCCACATTTAGTTTTAGAATGGACAGGGGAGTTTTAAGTTCATGGCTGACAAAACTCAGTAGATCTATATCCAGTAAATATTTTTTCTCGTTTTTTAAAATATCACTCATAAAAATTTCTTTTTTTATTTATATGGAAACAAGAAAGTATTTGTCAGTGAATAAATAAAAATATAGATACTAATTTTTAAATTCAGATAACAATTTTTCCAGTTCACCATTTTCAAACTGTTCCTGCACAATATCACAGCCGCCTATGAACTCTCCTTTAACATAGAGTTGGGGGATAGTAGGCCACTGGGCGTATTCTTTAATACCGGTTCTTACACTTTCGTCACTTAATACATCAAATGAATGAAAGGACACTTGCATAAAGCTCAAAATCTGACTCACTCTAGCTGAAAATCCACATAAAGGAGCTTCAGGACTTCCCTTCATAAAAAGCATAACTGGATTTTTATTTATTAGTTCTTGTATTTTCTCTTTCACTTCCATTGGTTCTCCCTTTTATCTTTAATGTTTAAAATGCAGTCTAATGCCCACGGCAAATTTGAAAAATTGATTTTCAAGACTTAGCATGATATAGACAGTATAAAGAATAGTCACGACAATTTTAATTAACATAAATTCTAACATATAGGAAGACATGTCTCAAAAATCTGTTTTATTTTTGCTTTGTTTTTTCATTGTTTCGGGTTGTAGAGACTTTATATGGCTTATATTTTCTTGGTTTATAAAATTAAGAGGTATGTATGGATGAATTATTTATGCCTGCTGATGCGGAACATATCAAAAGAGAAAGACAAAAAGCAAAAGAATTAAAAAAAACTTCCTGGTGGAAAAGTAAGTTAAATAAAAAAGAGTGCTACTATTGTGGTAAAAGATTTGAAGTGGCAAGTCTGAGTATGGATCATGTAGTTCCCGTAGTGAGAGGGGGACGAAGTACGAAAAACAATGTAGTGGTGGCTTGTAAAAAGTGTAACTTCGATAAAAAACATAAGACTTTGGTTGAGATTCGCTTGCACAAATAAGTTTTATATCAATCAGATTTGAAAACTCCGGCTTCTACGGTGTTTTATTGAAGGTAGATACTATTGGAAAAAGGTTTTTCCATTTTTGGATCAAAATGTGAAAGAGGATCACTGAAGTAATGTCTAATATTACAACTAGTAGTACAGCGGAATATTTCGCAAAGAATCTTCAACAGGTAGGATTTTCCTCTCCGGTTAAAGCGGTTTTGACTACTTTAAAAGAGGCTATGGATAATTCTTTGGATGCTTGTGAAGAATCTCATATTCTCCCTGAAATTACTGTGGAGATAAAAAAACTGGGGCAGGCTAATAGTAAAAATACGGAGTTGGTTCAAATTAGTGTAGAAGATAATGGTCCAGGCTTAAAAATAGAAGATATACCTAAGGTATTTGGTGAATATCTTGCTTCTTCCAAGTTTGGTAGAGGCCGTTGTTCTCGTGGGCAACAGGGAATTGGTATCTCTGCGGCTACTACTTGGGCACAACTGACCAATGCCTCCGGTGTGGAAGTTATTAGTAAAACAAACAATATGCAAAAAGCGGTTAATGTGATTATTGATGTGGATATTAAAAAAAACAAAGGTTTGATAAAAAAGAAGGAAACTTTTCAATGGGATAAAAAACATGGACTGAAGGCAATCTTTCGTATAGATGGTCGTATTCAGTTAAATGGAGATGGAGGATTAATCACTTATTTAGAAGGAACAGCTCTTGTTAATCCTCATTTAACACTTCACTATAAGTTGATTGATAAGGAATGGAGGCATATTGAAAAAGTGACAGAAGAGGTGCCGATTATTCCTCCTGCTACACTTCCGCATCCTCATACGATGAAACTGGGAGAATTTATTTCTCATGCTAATATATTTGGTAAAATCACTTTGGAATCCTTTTTAAAAAAGGGTTTTTCAAAAATAAGTGGAAAAACTCTGGATGATTTTAAAAAAAATGGTCTTAACTCTTCTCTTTTACAAAAGAAAATTCATTCTTTTAAGGAATTGGAATATAAAAAAATTTTTCAAATTATTCAGAAAACGGAAATGGCCAATCCTACTACTCGTTCTGTTTTAACAGTAGGGGAAGAGTCTTTATCACAATCTATTCAGAGAATAGGAGAGGTGGATTTTTTTAGTGTGATAACTAGAAAACCTCGTATTTGTGATCATAAGCCGGTTGTGGTGGAAACAGCCATTGCCCGTTTGTTGGAAAAGTCACAAAATAGTGAGGATAGTCAAATTAGATTAATGAGATTTGCCAATCGTGTGCCTCTTCAATTTGATAAAGCGGCTTGTGCTATCACCAAAGCCGTGGAATCAGTAAATTGGAGGGCGTATGGGCTAGCTCAGCAGAAGAACAGTCTCCCCTTAGGCCCTTATGTGTTTGCTGTTTCTGTTACTTCTCCTTTTATTAAGTTTAAAAATGCTTCCAAAGAAACTGTAGATGCTAGTGAAGAATTGGTGGAGGAGATCAGAAGAACACTGATGCAAACAGGGCAAAAACTGGCTCGTCATATTAAGAGAGAGAAAAGGGCGGATGAACTAGAGAGAAAAACACAATATATAAAACAGTTTGTCCCTATTTTAGTTAAGAAACTGGGGGATATTACAAAAGCAAATAAAAAAAGACAGGATAAAGCGACAAAAGGTATCATGAAGTTATTAGGTCAGGATACAAAACAAGTGGAAGAAGCTCTTAAAACGGCTGAAGATAAGTTAAAAGATCTGAAAATAGTTTCTTCCGTATCTGCATCTGCCGTCCTTCCCGCGAAAGCGGGAATCCAGAAAGGAAAA
>JANQSX010000075.1 GCA_028279085.1 Bdellovibrionales bacterium | reverse complement strand
TTTTTTCTTTTGTTTTTTTTCCACTAAAACAGAAGCTTTTAAAATATAGGCGGCAGGGGTGATCTTATCGGATAAATAGAATAATTGATCGATTAAGTAAGAAGCTTTTTTTATTTTATTTTGAAACAAATATAAAGTGGTCATGTCATAAAGGACAGACAAATGCTCTTTGTAGGATAGAGTTTTTAAGTCGATGGCTTTGTTATAATATAAAAATGCTTTTTTAAAATTATCTTTGGATAAATATATTTGTGCTTTTAAGTGATAAAGGCGGGTTAAATCAAAAGGTCGTTTTTGTACTACTTCTTCTAATTTTTCAATCAGTTCTAGAGCCTTATCTTCAGAATCTTTTTGATTCATTACACGGTGAATACGTTGGAGCCGCCTTTGCACTACAGGGGAAGTAAGAGCACTTCTGCGATTTTTTAATTCTTTTTTAAGAGTGATCCACTGTTTTGGTATTTTTGTTTTAGTGTTGTTTTTTTTTTCGGATGTTGTCGTTTTATTTAACTGTAGTTGTGTGTTCTCTTCGGAGGAGTTTACTTCTGTATTCGCGCTGGCATAGTTTATAAAGAGAAAAATGAAAGAAGTGGAAAAAACTTTTATCATAAAAACAATCTCGTATTTGTGATACTAAAAATCAAGAAGTTGGAATCACTAATACCTTTTTAAATAATGTGTTTTTTGTATCACTAAGATAGGGTAATGTCAAAAGACGAAAAATATTCCGAGCTAAATAGCGACTAGATTCCAGCCTTCGCTGGAATGACGGTTGAAGAACAAGAAAATACTTTTATTTTGTGAATAAGCCAGTTTTTATCTTTTATCCAATATAGGAGAGCACTACAAGATAATTGTTTGTTTTTTTTTGTGACTTTTATTGGAAAAGACACTTCGGCTTTTTTTTTCTCAGATGTGGATATGTCAACATGAAGATCTTTTTTTGATGGTGTGTTTATTTTCCAGTTATGGGATTTTTTGAAATAAACAAGCATTGAGGATCGCAACTCAGCTAAAGAGCGATCTTTATATAAATTACCCTCAAAATCCACTTCGTATTCCACTGAAAAATGCATATATTTTGCTATTTCATGGATTCTCCTAAAGATAGCGGCAGTTGATTTGTGAGAGGAGGGAGAAGAAGCTGTTTCAAGAAGTTTTATTGTTTTTTTTTGAAGATAAGTTTTGTCACTTTGGAAAAAAAAGAAAAAAGCAGTTAGTAAAATTGCTACTAAAAGTAAAATATATATTATTTTTTTATAATTTTGTTGTTTCATAAGCATCCTCTGGGTTCCGGCCTTCGCCGGAATGACAAGCCTTCGCCGGAATAGTGAAAGCCATCAAAATGGCTTTCAGTTTAAAAGAATATTTTATTCCTCCAATGTAAACTTCAGTTGTACTCTCAGATTTTTTTGTTCAACAGGTTTTCCATCTTCCACTTTAGGACGATATTTCCATTTACGTAGTGCTTTTACTGCTGCTCGATCAAATATCCTAGAAGGTTTGGAATCCAGAATTTTAATATCACTGACAGTGCCGGCCGGAGTGATATTAAACTGAAGAGTTACCCAACCTTCTATACTTTGCATCCGGGCTTTTCTTGGATATTGTGGTTCAATACGAACAAGTGGAGTGACCTCAGAACCCATTATTCCTCCCATTCCACCTAAGGCCGGCCCTCCGGATTTTAAAATGGATTTTAAATCAGGAAGATTCATATTTGGATTCATTTTTTGAGGTTTAGGGAGAGCGGAAGAAAGCATTTTCATTTTAGGAGGTTTCATTTTTTTTAACTTTTTTTCCGGTAATTTGCGTTTTTTTTCATCTAAAAAAGAACGAGGTTTAACACGGATAAATTCAATCAAGCTGGCTAATTCATCCCCTTTTTTTAATTCAGGAGTTTTGGAAATTAAGGCAGACATGAAGTAAAACAAAACAAGGGATGTGAAAAGGGCTAGGCTTATACAAGCACCGATTTTTACAAGTTTATTTTGTATAAATTTCTTTATTTTCATAGAGGTAGCCTATAAGAATGCGAGTTTAATTGAAATCATTTTAAATGCAAATAAAAAATACTGTTATTTATTTTCTTATTACTGGATTCTGAATCAAGTTCAGAGTGACATTTTTCATAGGAAAATCCAAAAAATAACCGGAATAAGAAGCCCTATTATACAAAATCCTATTTTATAGTGATAAGTATAAGCCCGTGATGCTGTATCAGAAGATGTGATCTTTTTCACTTCTACATAAGGAGTGGGAGATCGGCGATACCAACCTGTTACTTGTACTTCTTTCCCTTGAAATTTTTTATAACGAAAAAGAGCAAATAAAATATTTAAACCAAAAGGTTCGTGGTTAAGAAATATCATTCCCGTTTGATCTCTTAAGACGAGGTCTTCGGAAAAAATATTTCCCGCATCCGCTCTTCCTAAAATATATCCTTTCAGAGTTACGGAGTGAGATCGAACAGGAGAAATTTTTATAAACTTTAATAGAGACATGACGGAATAGTGGGAAAAACCACCTCTTTTAGGATAAGATTTTATGGTTCTAATAATTGCTCCGACAGAAAAACAAAAAATAAACAATAGAAATGATTCAGCTACTGTAATAGTTGCTGTTACTGGTATTTTGAATACAGAAGGATCTATCACTTTATCTATGAAATTATGGTGCTGGCTATTAGAGATGAATCGAAAAATAAGGGAGCCAAAACCTAAAATATAAGGAAGAGATAAGAAAAAAATATCCACTAAGAAATCATCCCAATAACTCTCCGGTTTTTCTTTTTTAAAAAACACATAAGGTTTTTGTTTCATAGAAATAGCATAGGCACTGATAGCGTTAATTCGTTTTGCTGTTAAGGGATGAGTGGAATTTAGCTCATAATAAAAAGCCCATGGGTTCCAGAGGTCCCATCTCATGCATTTTTCAATTAATTCCGATTGTAATTCCTCTTTTTGTTGTGTTCCTTGATGTACAAGGGCTATTTGCTTGGATCGAGAAACATTCATAATATTTAAGGCTTCAAAAGCTTTTGCTTTATTCTCGTAAGAATTTTTTTTTGAATCTTTTGAAGAATGGGAAGATAGGAGGCCATAAGCTATTTTTACCAAGGCTGTTAATAGTTTATTGGGTTTTTTCGTGGCAAAACAACTAAAGCGGTCGGCGTAGTATTCTCTAATTCGGGAGACAAAAAGAACTAAATACTCTGAAATAAAGTAAGATAAATAAGAAACCACCATAGCTATAGCCACCACAGGATGGGGTTTATCTTTTGGTGATGAACTTTTTTCATCTAAAAAACTCTCTTTGGTTATTCTGTATATGTAGTATAAAAAAAGTGGGACAATTTGTACAACAGTCATAACTACAAAATCCCAATGTTTGATGTGTCCCAATTCATGGGCTAAAACGGCTTCTACTTCATCTTCATCCAGTAACTCAAATATTCCTTTAGAAAATACTAATCTTGCACTGTAGGGAGTTCGACCATAAGTATAAGCTTGAGGTGTTTTGTCATTGATAACTCCCACTTTAGGGATAGGTAGATTATTTTCTTTACAGAGTTTTGAAAGAGATTCTGTGAAATAGGAAGGGCGATTGTCCGGCCTACCCCATTCCACAGAACCAAAAAGCCTTA
>JANQSX010000138.1 GCA_028279085.1 Bdellovibrionales bacterium | reverse complement strand
TCTGTCGTTATGTCCATATATCTCACTATTAAAGTAAGCGGGAGCTGAATCAGAATTATTATAAAAATATTCTACACGGGAATATAACTTTACAAATTTCCAAAAATCCATATCTAAAATACCGTAAATTCTTTCTCCCCAGGCTTTTGCAGAAGGCGCTCCGAAATTCATCAAGCCATTGTACCCTATAGAAAAGTACATCTCCGGTGTAATACGCAGTTGTGAACTGAAATCAAGATTCACACCATAATAGGGATAAGCAAACTCAGCACTGGATCTTTCACCTAAAATTGTATTTCCGTATATCTTACTTTGATGAGCAATAAATGCAGGTAAATTGGTGAAGTAAAAACCTGTAATGTGTCCTTTAAAAGAATAAAAATCAGAAGGAATCCATTCCCCATAAGTAAATAAAGAAGTAAAATAAGGAGCATCTGCAATTTCATTATATCTTTTAAAAGAATTCACAACAGAAGGCATACTTTGCTGAAGCACGGTTTGCACTTCGTATTTTTCTTTAATGTAAGTGTAAGCAAATAAAGCTGATAGAAAAGCATTATCTGTTACTAATAAAGGAGAGTTCAAATACTCTTGGTTTATAGAGCCTACTTGTACATTAAATTTATCAGCTGGTTTTACTTCAAAAAAACCTTGATGCATTTGTATAACAGCAGATTCATCAGAAGAACGAAAACGTTCTTGAATCTCGCCTTCTTTAACTACTAAATAAGGCTCAAAGTGAGCTGATATATAAGGGTTAAATTCCAGATCAAACTTTCCATATAGCTTGACCTTCATGAGCCTCTGACGGCTCTTTTGATTCCTCAAGATAAAACCTTCAACTTGAGTTTTCCAAAAACTATCTACTTTAAAGTCAGAAGAAATCTCATCACTACTCACTTTGTAAAAGTGACTGTCTTGAAGCTGAGCATGAGCGGATAAACCAGATATGCATAAAAGCAACAACAACTTTTTCAATGTAATACTTTCCCTCAGCCTTTTTAACTGTAAGCTGAAAAAACAGGCAGTAAAAATGATAAAGTGAAAAAGCCTCGTTACCTCAAACAACTTATGCCTTTATTTCTTCTTAGAATTGATTTTAAAAATGATAAAGAGGGAAAGTGCTTATTAACAAAAACTTAACATATAGCTAGACTAGATGATACTAAGAACAATAAATCATTATTGTATATTTTTTTCATTAATAAGCTGTATCTCCTTAAAATATCCAGAAAAATAATTTTTAAGTATCACTTTGCCGAATAGCGAAAATGCATTGCATCTCAAAACATAAGAACCTACTGTACTAACATAATGCAAAAATTGTTTTCTTAAGAACCTCCAAAACTAATTAATTTATAAAAAATTATACACTAAGCCAAAGCTTCCTCCAATAAAGAGTAAATTCCTCCAAAGTCTCCATTGCTCATAATAATAATCACATCCCCTTTTACAGCTTGTTGTTGAATATGAGTTACCATGTTTTTTATATCTTCAGCGGAAAAAGCGGGAGTACTCTTTTTGTTTAAATGCTGAACTAGTTGTTTTGCAGAAAATTGTTCTGATTCAGGAATACCGGAAATATTATAAGCCTCCATACAAAACACTAAATCGGCAACAGACAAAGCCATTTGATAATCTTCCTGAAAGATATTTTTACGGGAAGTATTAGAACGAGGTTCAAACACAGCCAGAACACGCCGACCGGGATACATTTCCCGAACAGACTGTAAAACAGATGAAACAGCCGTAGGATGATGAGCGAAATCTTCAATTAAGGTAATACCGGAAAAATCTCCTAAGACCTGGAATCGTCTTCGCACTGCCTTAAAACTTTTAAAAGCGGAAAGAACCTGATTTTGATCAAGATTTAATGCTCGAGATAAAACCCATACAGACAAAGCATTTAAAGCATTATGCTCTCCAGGGAGAGGAATTTGAATCTCTACTGTTTGTTTTTTTGGACCTGTTATATGTATAACCTGCCCTTTTCCAGGTAAAGTTTCCCTATGTATTAAAGACCAATCCCCTTTTTTTGTACCATAAGTTATAACTTTTTGTTTGGCAGAAGAAATTAATTTTTTCACCAAGGGGGAATCAACACAAGCCATAAAGAGAGAAGAACTTTGTTTTTCCAACAAAAGACGAAAAGCCTTTTCCACATCCTCTATGTCTTTGTAAATATCTGCATGATCAAATTCAATATTATTGAGTAAAATGTACTTAGAAAGATAGTGAATACACTTTGGCGTTTTCTCAAAGAAGGCGGTATCATATTCATCACCTTCCACAACAAACCAATTAGAATCACTAAAGCGGAACCCCGTATTAAAGTTTTCCGCTACGCCACCTATCATAAAACCAGGATTTAATCTGCATTCATCTAATACCCAGGCGGACAGACAGGAAATAGTTGTTTTTCCATGAGTGCCACAAACCATAACTGTATTCTTTTCTTTAATAACAAAAGAGTTAAGAGCTTCCGGCAAGGTGATATACGGAAGACCGGAAGATAAGAGAGCCTGCGTTTCCGGCATATTTCTTGAAATCACATTTCCTACAATAACCAAATCCAAGCCGGAATGAATATTTTCTTTTTTATAACCTTTAAATGTAGAAATTTCCATCCGCTTAAGCTCCTCTGATATAGGAGGATAAAAATTTTTGTCACTGCCACAAACCACATACCCTTGTTCCTTCAGCAAACCGGCTAAAGAAGACATAGCTGTCCCGCAAATTCCCATGATATGAATTTTTGCAGAAGGTTTAATATCTACATAAGAGATATCGTCTGTCGGACCTCGGCACACTTTGATTCGTATTGTTTTATTCATAAGAGTAATATAAAACAATTTCCTGATTCCGGAGCAAGTCCTTAAATGACAAACTACTGTTTACAAATAACAGGCTCCACTGTATAAGCTTTGCGTTTCAGCCAATCAACTACACTAGCAGGATTAACAAAATGAGCTAAACCACCGATAAGAAAAATACGATCATAGTTTTGATGTGCTTCTTCAAAACGATCCACCCATTGAATGTTACGTCTTGCCCATTCCTTGAGAATCTTTATTCTCTGAAGAACAGTAAGTGTACCCAGAATCTTCTTAATATCCGCCACTC
The DNA here is from genome assembly GCA_028279085.1 of Bdellovibrionales bacterium. GTDB lineage: Bacteria > Bdellovibrionota > Bdellovibrionia > Bdellovibrionales > UBA1609 > JANQSP01. Next base: position 16,649 of record JANQSX010000138.1, on the reverse strand, counting down.
CCTGACCGGATTTATAATTTTCTATATATGAGTAACATTTATAACTTGGAAAAAGACTGGATGCGCTTTACGGAATCAGTTAAATCAGATACAAAACGATCTAAGTGTTCTTGTGTCGTGCCTAAACCCAAACTAACACGAAAAGCCGAGCGAGCCTCTTTTTCATTTAATCCCATAGCTGTTAACACCCTACTAGGATTTAAACTACCGGAGTGACAAGCTGATCCCACACTAAAAGAGTAACCCTTTAAATCCATGTTCATTAAGAGAGTCTCCCCCTGTATACCTGGAACATGGATACACGAAGTATTTTTTAAACGTTCACCTTCCGCCCCTAAAATTCTAGCTGAACGAATAGAAGACAAAATATCACTTTCCATTTTATCCCTTAATTTCTCCAGTTTCTGAAAACTCTCTAAGCATTCCAGTCCTTTTTCAGCCACTGATCCAAAACAAACCATGCCCAAAACATTTTCTGTTCCGGATCGGCGTCTTCTTTCCTGCGGCCCTCCATGTATTAAATTTTCCGGTAAAAGACCTTTTCGACAATATAAAACTCCGGCGCCCTTTAAAGCGTAAAATTTATGAGCGGAAAAGCTAGCTGTATCTACTCCTAATTCATGTAAATTAAAAGGCACTTTTCCAAGAGCCTGTACAGCATCACAATGAAAAAAAGCTCCCACTTCATGAGCCATTTTAGCTAAACGGGAAACAGGAAACACATTACCTGTTTCATTATTGGCATACATTATAGACACCATAAAAGTTTTCTCACTTAAAACAGACTGATACACAGATAAATCCAAATTTCCCTGGAAAGATACAGGAACATATCTTATTTTCATGCCTTTTTTTTCCAAACTTTCTACAGGAGCCTTCACACTAGGATGCTCTACAGTAGATATAATAATTTCATTTCGTTTGATATCTTGGGAAAAATACTTTTCATACAAGCCTTTAATAGCCATATTATTGGACTCACTCCCCCCACTAGTGGCAATAAGTTCTAAAGCCTCACAACCCATAAATTTCGCCAAATGAAGCTTAGAAGACCAAAAAAGGGAACGTGCACTCTGACCTATCTGATGTACAGAACTGGGATTACCCCAAAAAGACAACCATTTCGGAATCTGCCGACTAAGAAAATGAGCAGGAGGAGTGGTAGCATTATAATCTAAATAAACCCGCCTTTCGTCTAATAACACCTGCATAAAAACTAAATACCATATAGTACACTCTTAAAGCCAGTACACATTTAAGAAAAATCCTCTTTTTGCCGAAAATCCCTATATGAATAAAGAATGGCAAAAAGTATTTAATGTATCTGAAGAAGATCAGAATAAGTGGAAACAATCAGATCAAACAGACAGTTTCCTTACCTGGACTCTAAAATATAAAAAAATTCATTTAGATCAATACATAGATTGGGCCATGCAACATTACCATCTCCCCTTCCTAAAAGACTCTTTCTTTTATGACCTAACAATCAGTCAACAATTATGGGACAGTGTTAAAGATCGCGAAAAATGGAACAGAGGGTTTGTGCCGATTTATGAATGGGAGAAAACCATATTTGCCGGATGTCTGGAACCACCGGAACAAAAACAAGATAAAAACACTATACCTATTTTAGTATCACCAAAAAACTTAAATACTTTTTGGGATAAAATTCAAAGTTTCTCACGCACCAAATTGGAACCACTGAAAAAAAGTAATAAAAACAACACGGAAGAAGAGGATATAAAACAAACCACTGGAGTTTTAAAAAAGCCAATGAACCTTCTTAATACTGTCATTAGTCACACTCTTTTTGCACAAATGAAAACTTCTGCTGAAAATCAAACTTATAATCAAATTTTTAAAATTTCAAAAAAATATTTTACCGGGGTGATTCTTTTTTCTTTTAACAATAATATATTTACTCCAATAGAGTGGAGTGACGCAATGGAAGGTCCTGCCACACCAGTAAAAATAGATAAACCTTCTATTTTTAAAATGATTGCTAATTCTAAAAGTCCCTACCATGGATTTATTATAAAAAACGAACAGCACATTCAGTTTTTTGCCCCCTGGGGATTCGCTGAATTACCAAAACATGTCACTCTTATACCCATATTTAACAATTCAAAACAGATGATAGGAGCTTTTATGGGAATAGCTAAAACGATGATTCATCAAAAACATCTAAGAGAAATTACATCCTGGACTGCACCTCTATCCAAAGCTATTCAAAAAACAGAAGAACTAAACAAAGAAGCCGCTTAAAAAACAGCATTTGCTTCATTACATAAAACCCACATTCATATTTCGGACATTATTTTGTCGTTCAAAAGATAAAGTAACACTAATATAATTCCACATCGGAGAAAAACAACCGGGGTTTAAACGATCCGCCCATTCTATAATAACTAAGTACTTTTTCTCCGGTTCTGCAAAAATATCCCAAAAACCGGTAGATTCCAAATCTTCATCATTTTTTAAACGATAGAGATCTAAATGATATATTTCTCCGAGAGCGGAAGGATACACATGTTGAACAGCAAAAGCGGGAGAGCTGACTATATCTGTTCCCCGGGTATTAAAGTATCCACTATTATTTTTGCGCAACAAAGCCTTTACCAAAGTAGTCTTACCAACACCTAAAGGTCCTTTTAACAGGAGAACCTGTGGCTTCTTAAAAAGAGCTTGCAGTTCTTCAGTAAAAACTTCCAACTCTTTCAATTTTACTGTCTTATTTAATATATACTTGTTTTTCATATCTTTTATTTTCTGGATTCCGGCTCAAGGCCGGAATGACAAACCCCACCGGAATGACGAAGTTTTTTTAAAACAATAGGTAAAATATCTTTTAAATCCTGAGCCATCAAACTATCTTTATCTTTACCGGACTCCACCCATTCTTCCGCCAATAATCCATGTATGAAAGCCGCTACTCCTGTAGCAGAAAAAGTATCCAAGGAACGAGCCATAAGTGCCCCAATAAAACCGGTTAAAACATCCCCTGTTCCCGCTTTAGCTAAAGCCGCATTTCCTGTAGGTATAATCCAACACTTATCTTTCTTAGCCAACACAGAATAAAAACCCTTTAATAAAACCAGGCAGCCCATCTTTTTACTGGCTTTCATAGCATAAGAACAGCGATCCTGATCCACCTCTTTCCCTTTAATACCAAAAAGACGAGCTAATTCACCACTGTGAGGAGTCACCAACCAATGAGCCGGCAAAGGAAAAAGTTTTTCTTTTACACAAACAGTAAAAGCATCTGCATCCACCACTACCGGCAACTTTGTTTTTTTTAACATTTCCAAAATATCTTTTGTTTTTTTATCTAATCCAAACCCAGGCCCGATAGCCACAGCCGTTTTCTTCTCAAAAAGATTTTGATCAGAAAGATCCTGAGTTAATATATCAGGGTACCACTGCGAGGAAAATTCTTTCGGCATAGCCGGAGACAAAGTAACATAACCGACACCCATACGATAAGCAGCAAGAGAAGCCAACTGTCCAGCTCCCCAAAAATCTTTACTCCCTGCTAGAACCAATAAATGTCCTTGTTTAGCCTTATGATCGAGAGGAGATCGCTCAGATAATGTTTTAAACACCCAGTACCGGTCAATTAAAAAATGAGTAAAGGCTTTCTCCCGTAAAAGAGAATAGGGAAACCCTATAGGCAGCACTTTTATTCGCCCTATATGAACCGGCCCTTCTTGTTGATAAAAACCTGGTTTTGCCAAACCAAAACTCACAGTCAGATCCGCCTTTACCGCTTCCCCTTGTATTTGCCCTGTATCCACATTCAAGCCAGACGGAGTATCTAAAGAAATAACAGGCTTATTCTCTGTATTGATCCACTGAATTAAACCGGCATACAAATCCGTTATATCTTTGTTCAACCCTATTCCGAAAAGAGCGTCTATAATAAGATCGCATTTTGTTTTTTTTATTTGTTCCTGATTTTCCAGAGGGTGCAAAGTCACACCCAGTTTATGCAACCGGCTTTTTTGTTTCTCAAATAAATCAGAACCTTGTTTTTCAGAACAAAATACTGTTACCGGAATACTGTTTGATAACAGATGACGGGCCACAACCAAGCCATCTCCCCCATTATGTCCTGGTCCACATAAAATTAAAACAGAAGATGATTCTATATTCTTTTTCTGATATTTTTTTAAATATTCTAATATTTCCTGAGCAGATAAGGCTCCCGCCGACTCCATCAAAATCTCAGCACTTAAATCATAGCTCTTTATAGCTGAACGATCTATCTCAGCACATTGAGCTGAACTTGCCAAAGGAGTAAATGGATATGTCTCTCGATTGTTTTTATTATTTTTCACCTTCTTTTATCGCGACCCCCATTTGGACTATACACCGGCTAGATTTTCACGAAGAAAGTTACTTATTTTATCAGCATAATTTTGAATAAGTGTCTTATTTTCCCCCTCAATAAGAACTCTCACAACCGGTTCTGTTCCCGAATAACGTACATATACCCGCCCCTTATTCTCTAATTCTTTTTCAATATTATGTATCAAAGAACTATACCCGGGAATATGACTTAATTCACTTTTTTGTTTTATCCGAATGGCTGTCTGCACCTGAGGAACAGGTGTTACAACTGATCTCAGTTCTGACAATTTTTTATTTTCAGAGCACATAACCGCCAATACATTCAAAGCCGCTATACAACCATCTCCTGTAGTGCTTTGATCCAGAAAAATAATATGTCCTGAAGGCTCTCCTCCCAAGGTAATATTATTTTTTTTCATGTGTTCCACTACATTCCGATCACCTACTTCCGTTCGTTCTAATTTTATATTTTTTGCCTTTAACATTGTTTCCAATCCCATATTAGACATAGAAGTAGCCACTACCGTATGATTTTTTAACTCCCCTTTTTTCTGTAAACTTAAAGCACAAATGCCCAAAATATGATCTCCATTGACCAACTCCCCTTTTTCATCCGCCATAATCACCCTATCCCCGTCTCCATCCAGACTGATTCCCACATGTGCTTTACTTTTCAAAACTTTTTCTTGCATTTTTTCCACACACAAGGCCCCTGCTTCCTCATTAATATTATAACCGTTAGGTTCATTACCTATAACAAACACCTCTGCCCCTAATTCTTCAAAAATTTTAGGAGCCACTTTATAACAAGCTCCATGAGCACAATCCAGGACTATACGAAAACCATCTAAAGTATGATCTAAAGGAAAAGCGTTTTTAACATGAACAATATATCTTCCTGCTGCATCATCAATACGACGACTACGCCCCACCTGATTGGAAGAAGATATTAAATCATTAAGTTCATCAGAAAATACAAGACGCTCTATTTCTCTTTCAATTTCTCTTGAAACTTTAAAACCTTCTTTATCAAAAAGTTTTATTCCATTATCCTGATAAAAATTATGAGAAGCGGAAATCACCACTCCGGCGGATACCCTCATATTACGAGCTAGAAAACCGATTCCAGGGGTAGGAAGAGGGCCGGTTAATTGCACCCATATTCCCATTGAATTAAGACCGCTGGCTAAAGCCTGTTCAAGCATATAACCGGAAAGACGAGTGTCCTTGCCAATAAGAACCATAGGGGCTTTTTTACCCTTGTGATTCTTTCTCAACAAATAACCCATAGCCTGGCCGACTCTTAAAACAATATCCGAACGAATAGGAAAACGGTTAGCCTTTCCTCTGATCCCATCTGTACCAAATAGTTTTTTTTTATCCGGAAGAGATTTATTTTTCATATTAACATCTTATTCTTTTGTTTAGTCCCGGCTTTTAGGAGTCAAAAATAATGAATATTAAGTAGTGATCGGCTCTCCTATGGGATCCACATTAGAAGGTTTATCCGCGTTTTTTTGATCTTCTTTTTTTTCCTTCTTTTTCATTTTCTCGGCAGATTCTTTTCGCTCCTCTTCCAATTTCAAATCATATTCTTTGCGATGTTTTTCCAAATCATCCAAATCAGCTCCCTTTATAATCATATCCACTTCCTCACCACTAATAGTTTCATGCTGTAATAAAGCTTTTGCCATTATATCTAAAATATTTCTGTTTTCTTTTAAAATCTTTAGAGCTTTTTCACGGGCTGTACTGATAAGGCGATGCACCTCTTGATCTATTTCTTTCGCTTTGGATTCTGAATATTCACGACCTTTGTTGTATTGAACACCTAAGTAAACAGGCCCCTCCCGTTTTTCCAAAGCCAGAGGTCCCAGTTTTTCACTCATACCCCATTCACAAACCATACGACGAGCTAGCTCTGTTGCTTTTTCAATATCATTTCCCGCACCCGTAGTATAATCCTTAAATATCAACTCCTCCGCCGCTCTTCCTCCAAATAAAAAAGCTAAAGTATTTTCCGATTTGCTTTTACTTAGATTTAATGTGTCTTCCTTTGGCAAAGTCTGCGTTACTCCCAAAGCCATTCCACGGGGAATAATAGTCACTTTATGAACCGGATCCAAATTAGGCAGCTTCCTACCCACGATAGTATGACCGGCTTCATGATAAGCGGTTATTTCACGATCTTTTTCGCTAATGAGCATAGACCGTCTTTCCCGTCCCATAATAACTTTATCCTTAGCTTTTTCAATATCTGACATTTCAACCTGAGTTTTATCAAAACGAGCCGCCATAAGAGCCGACTCATTAACCAAATTTTCCAAATCCGCACCGGAAAAACCAGGGGTGCCTCTAGCTATTTTTTCCAACTCCACATGACTGGAAAGAGGAACCTTTTTTGTGTGCACCTTTAAAATTTCATGTCGGCCTCTGAGATCAGGAACATTGACAACCACTCGTCGATCAAAACGCCCGGGCCGCAATAAAGCCGGATCCAATACATCCGGTCTATTGGTAGCCGCTATTAAAATAATACCCGCCTTACTTTCAAAGCCATCCATTTCCACTAAAAGCTGATTGAGTGTCTGCTCCCGTTCATCATGCCCCCCACCCATGCCGGAGCCACGATGCCTTCCAACAGCGTCAATCTCATCTACAAAAATCACACAAGGAGCACTTTTCTTTCCTTGTAGAAATAGATCTCTCACACGGGAAGCCCCTACACCTACAAACATTTCCACAAAATCCGAACCGGAAATAGTAAAAAACGGTACATTAGCTTCTCCGGCTACCGCTTTAGCTAAGAGCGTTTTACCGGTTCCGGGAGAACCAATCAAAAGCACCCCTTTAGGTATTCGCCCACCCAAACGGGTAAACTTTCTGGGATTCTTTAAAAATTCCACTATTTCTTTCAACTCTTCTTTGGCTTCTTCCACACCGGCTACATCCTTAAAAGTAACTTTCTTTTTATCTGATACCAATCGGGCACGACTCTTTCCAAAAGCCATAGCCTTTCCTCCTCCAATTTGAAGCTGACGAATAATAAAAATAAATAGACCGACAAAAATAAGAATAGGAAGCCAATTTAAAAGTGCAGAAGTCCAAAAAGAATTATCTTTCACATAAGAAGGAGTGATACCGTGTTCACGCAATAGTTCAAAGCCTTTATCTGTCACATTACCCTGAATACGAAACTTTTGACCTTGATGCTTTGCAACTCCCGCTTCTGTCATCTCCCCAACAATTTCCTGTTTACTGGTATTAAACACTATAGAGTCCTTTTTTATTTCCCCATCAGTAAGGGCTTGAATGAATTTAGGATAGTTAAATTCAGATACATAAGAACTACGTTGATATTCATAGATTTGAAAAAAGACCAAACCGGCCACTAAAAAAATCATCCATAGTAAAAATACTTTTTTTCCCGAAGGTTTCATCATTTTTTTCTATTTCCTCTTACGAATTATTAATTCTCTACAAAAAATCCTATCTATTAAAAAAACCTACATGGTTTTGCTTTTTTTATCAAGAGAAAGCCACAAAGGGCTTATTTTCCATTTTTTCCCAAGCAAGGAAAAACTAAAATTCTTTTGAGGTCTTTTAAGCTGTTTTAATAACTCCAGTATATGTGAAGAACGATAATTTTTAAAGCCTTGTTCCTTCATATAGTAAGCCAGAATTTGTTTCTTATCATGAGTGTCAGGAAAAGCCAAAAGAATATCCCTTCTTAAGGATTGGTTTTTGATCAGTTTTTGACATATTTTTTTAACTCTTTTTTGATTATTTTCTTTTGAATGAGCTATTAATTCCAGAGAACGAGCTATAGCTTCTTTAGAACCTGGTCTTTTTCTCTCCAGTTGCAGTAGCCACTCCTGTCTAATCCAGTTTCTAAAGCTATAATCCACAGATTGATTACTAGGGTCTTCACACCATTTTAATTTTCTTTGTTGAGCATAATCCAAAATTTGGAAACGGCTTACCTGGATAAAGGGCCTGAGTAATCTGTTCTTTTTAAAGGACATAGCCGTTAAGCCCTGCTCTCCGGTTCCACGAATAAGACGTATGAGTCGAGTTTCCAATAAATCATCAGCCGTATGAGCCAATGCTAAATAATCCGCCTTAGAATGTTTCATAGCCTCTTCAAACATCCTGTAACGATATTTTCTCATTTCCGCTTCACTGCCAATAAAACCACTATTCCCGTTTTTTTTAGTTTTTACATACTCTACACCTTCATTTAAAAGTACAGCCTTTTTAAGTCCTGTAACACCAGAACGTTTTAAACCGGACCAATATGTCTTTTCCACTGAATGAGTTTTTAGTAAAAATTCTCTTATGGTTTCAACAGCTTTATCTTGAAATGCTTTTTGTTTTTTATCCGTGCTGCCATGATGAACATGAACCACCGACAGTTTAAAACTTAACACTCTTTTCAGCTCCAGCAATATAGAGAGTAAACTCATGGAATCCACACCACCTGATATCGCCACCAATAGATGCTTACTCTTCCATTCGTCAGTCGGAAATTGTTTTAACAAATAATGAAAAAGAAAATGCTTTGATTTACCGATAACCATATTTTTAATATCCTATTTTAATCTATCTAAAAACACATCTTCCGCTATCTCACACCAATCAGAAAACACTTCTTTTAGTTCCGGCCTTAAACCTTGATTTTGAAAAGAGTCATGCTGACGGTGAGAAACTCCACAACTTCTGATCAAATTAAAAAGCATCAAATCGTTTTGTACATTGATGGCTAGTCCATGTTGACTGACTCCTCCGGAAATATGAATACCAAAAAAAGCGATTTTACCCACTTGAGTAAAAAGACCGGCGGAATTTTCTTTTTTTTCAGCTATAATACCGTATTTTTTTAAAGTATTTTGTGTAATTTTCTCTAAAAGAGATAAAAAATCCCTGGGACGTATTTTCCACTTCAAAAGATCCATAACCGGATAAATAACTAATTGCCCGGGGGAATGTAGAGTAGCCTGTCCCCCTCTCTTGATAGCTACAACTTCTATATTATTTTTCTGATATTCCGCCACTGAACCACTTAAATCTTCGGTTTCCTTTCCTCTTAAACCTAAAGTAATGCAAGCAGGACATTCAAAACCGAGTAAAAAAGCTTTTTTATTTTTACAAGCATCCACCTTTAATTGCTCCTGCAGAGAAAGACTTTCTTGATAAGGTATTTTTCCTTCCCATATTGCCTGTAAAACAGGTGATTCTGTCATAATTTTTCCTTTGCTTCTTTCAATCAGTTAAAAGTAAATGTAAAAACAAACACTTTTATTTCTATTCAAGTATATTGGTTATCTTTATGAGTTATTGTCTTTGTTGAATGTGTTTTTAAAAACTTATTTTGTAGGAACCACTTTCAAAGTAACTTCATTTTTTTTAACACGGGAAACACGAACATGAAACCCTGGAAACACACCCTTCTCAATTTCTTTTGAAATTTCCTCAATAGACGCACTCGTACTGGCAATATAGGTGATAGACTCCGATTTAATAATATTCTCTTGAAGGCTTTTTATAATAGAAACATTAGAAGTAAGAAGTTGTTTAAACTTATCAGAATCCTTATAACTCATTTTTCCGCGAACAGTAATTTTAAGAAGATTGGATGATATCTGACCCGCTTCATAAATAGATCTTAATTGTATACCAAGACCCTTTGCAAAGTCTTTATTACTCTCTAAAAATAATGATACTGGCATGATTTTCTCATTTCCCCACTCACTTTTATTATTCTTTTTTTCATCCGGCTTATCACTTTCAATCTGAATTTTTCCAAATCGTTCCACCTCTGCTAAAACTCTTCCGCTATCCGTATGATATACTACCAATTCCGTTTTTATATTTAATATAGAAGAAATATCAGATTCCCTCACTTTTATTGAACCCACCATAACTAAATGAGACTGAAAAAAACGAGCTAAACGAAACACATCTTTTTTCTTGGGACTTGTAAACAATAAATCATCAGGAATGAAATATCGATTTCCGGCAAATTCCGGATTAATCAAAAAAAAGCCATAAGGCATCATGGTCTGCTGAATTTGATTATAAAGCTGACTGATTTGCTTTTGCATATAAACAGGCTGCTTTTTCTTATCTCTCCACCAGCCATATTTTTTACGATCAATTAAATCTTCAAACAATATTAAGGGTAATATCCTTAAATGAGAGGTTCCGGAGTAAAATAAGTCCTCCTCTAGCAAAATTTTTTTCAGATTTTCTTTAGAAAATCCGATTGTTACAGGGATAACATAAGATAAATGGTCCTCCTTTTCACTTTGAACAGGAGTACCGGTTTTTGTGTATAAAATATACCGGTTGGAAGATGTTGATATTATTCTTTGTATTTGTTTTTTTTGTTCCTTTAATTTTGTTGCTTCAATAAGCTGCTCCATCAACTCAAAGGACACTTTCCGTATAGCCGCTTGTACCGCTTTTTGCTTATCCGGTGAGTTCTGTTCAATTTCCAAAACAGTTTCATCTCCCTGGACAAAAAAAGAACATAAACAAAGAAAAAATAAAAAAATGGATTTCAGCATATATATAGCATATTTGAAAGTTATTAAAAATCTCCTAAATACTTATCACTATTTTATTAAAAAGAAAATCCTTAATAAAAAAATTCAAAGCGCCTAAGATGCTGCCGGATATATATTATTTCAAATTTTAGCCTATAAAAACTCTGTTTTTTTAACTTTGTAATTTTTTCATTAATACAATTGCACTTTATCAAGACCGCCCATTGTTTTTTGCATTTGCTCTAAAAATTGTGAACTCAATGTCACCCCTTGAGAAGCATCCAGTTTCAAACATACGGTTTTAGGGGGATTTTCCAATTTTACATTAAAATACAGAGGAATATTGCCTGCATACTGACTAAGCATTTTTTTTAAATCAGGGAGTTTATTTTTTTCTTTTTCGCTTAACTGTAAAACAATACCTCGGGAATGATTATTCAACTGATTTTTCACCAATTCCACTTCTTGAACTAAAAGCCTAGCCGCTCCATTTTGTTCACAAGATAATGTTGCTTTAATCACTAAAGGATCTCCCGAACGAATCTGCTTTTCAAATTTTAAATACACATCAGAAAAAAAGACGACTTCCACCATACCTGTACCGTCTTCCAATCGTCCAAAAGCCATCGGCACTCCTTTTCTGGTCATTACTTCACGGAATTCACTTATAATTCCCCAGACACAAACTGATGTTTTATGTTCTTTTTCCTTAAGAGATGCAATAACTTCACATCGGCACAACTTAATAAAAGACTTTAAATGATCCATAGGATGACCACTTAAGTAAAAACCTATAACTGATTTTTCATGATTCAAACGAACAGAATCAGTCCAATCCGGTTGCTCCAAATACACAAAAGTTTGATCCTTTTTTTTACTAGAAAATAAATTAATCTGTCCGGACTCACTTTCCTCCTTTTTTTGATCCACTTGTTTCATCATATTATCGTAATTAAACAGTATCTCACTTCTGTTCATTTTCATACCGTCAAAAGCACCGGCTTTAACCAAGGCCTCCATACATTTTTTATTTATTTTTTTCGTATCTATCTTTTCAAAAAAATGTTGAACAGATGTAAAGCCGGGTCCTTCTATATTGTTTCTCACATGAATAATATGATCCACAACGGCTCTTCCCACCCCTTTAATAGCTCCCAAAGAAAAATAAATTTTATTTCCAAGAGGAGTAAATAAATATTCAGAGTGATTGATATGAGGAGGTAAAACTTTTATATCATGCTTTTCAGCATCTCTCACATAACGAACTATTTTATCCGTGTTATTGATTTCCATAGAAAGCAAAGAGGCAAAAAACTCTACCGGATAATATTTTTTTAACCAAGCTGTTTGCGCCGCTAATACACAATAGGCTGCCGCATGAGATTTATTAAAACCATACTTTGCAAACTCCTCCACTAAATCAAATAACCTCTCTGACTTTTTTACATTATATTGATTTTGTTTAGCTCCTTCCAAAAACCGATTTTTTTGTTTTTTCATTACAGCGGTTCTTTTTTCTCCCATAGCTCTTCTTAAAACATCCGCCTCTCCATAACTGTATCCGGCAATTTTCGCTGCAATCAATAACACCTGTTCTTGGTATACTATAATTCCATAAGTTTCTTTTAAAATAGATTCCAGCTCGGGAAATAAGTACTCCACCTTCACTTTCCCTTTTTTTCTATCCAAATAAGAAGGAATCATATCCATCGGGCCTGGACGAAACAAAGCATTAATAGCTACAATGTCTTCAAAACAGGAAGGCTGAGCTTTTATAATTAAATCAGTGATCCCCTCCCCTTCAAACTGAAATACTCCTTTTGTATCCCCCTTACACATAACTTCGTAAATACCCATATCCTCCAAAGAAACATCTTTTACGGAAAGTTCTTTTTTTCTATTTTGTTTAATCATTTGAAAGGCATAACGAATTTGAGTAAGAGTTTTTAAACCTAAAAAATCAAACTTCACTAATCCTATTTTTTTAGAATGGTTTAAATCACATTGAATAACATTTTCCCCTTCTGCACCTCTATAGAGAGGAGCAAAATTTATAATAGGATGATCAGCTATGATAACTCCTGCCGCATGAATACTCACATGACGGATCAAACCTTCAATTTGTCGAGCCATATTAATTAAATTTTCAATTTGAGGATCAGCCTCCATCAATTCATTGAGTCTCTGATTATCTGTAGTAGCCTCTTCCAAAGTGATCCCTAAACGCTCCGGTATTATTTTAGCCACCTGATCCACTTCTGCATAACTCATACCAAGAACGCGCCCTACATCCCTAATAGCCGCACGGGCTTGAAGCCTTCCATAAGTCATTACCTGAGCGACATATTCCTTACCGTACTTTTTACTGACGTATGCGATAACACGGTTTCTATTTTCCTGACAAAAATCAATATCAAAGTCAGGAAGAGATATTCTTTCCGGATTTAAAAATCTCTCAAATAAAAGATTATAAGGCATAGGATCTAAATCCGTGATCTCCAGACAGTAGGCTACCAAAGAGCTTGCTCCGGAACCTCTTCCCGGACCTACAGGAATTCCCTCTTTTTTAGCCCAATGAACAAAGTCATAAACAATCAAAAAATAATCCGCAAAACCCATATTTGTAATAATGTTTAATTCCTCTTCCAATCGATCCTTATACTTTTGTATGCCCTCCTCATTCTCTTGTTGATTGCCCTTTTTTCTACAATTGCTGATCTCTTCCCAGCGGCTAAGTAATCCCTTAAAACTCAGCTCTCTTAATTGTTGTTGTGCCTTATCGTCTTTTTTACTTAAGAGATTTTTGTCTGAATCTGACTCAATAAACTCCTTATCGCTATGTTCAGGATCGCATTTTAACTTTGGCAAATGATAAACAGGACGACCTTCTCTTTTGAGCTGAAAATTCACCTGGCAACGAGAGCTTACTTCCAAAGTGTTTTTACAAGCCTCAGGAATACCTTTAAATAAATTATTCATCTCTTTAGAATCTTTGAAATAAAATTGATTAGATTTTAGTTTAAATCGCTCTTTATCACGAAGAGTTCTATTAGTGCCGATACAGTATAAAACATCCTGCACCACATGATCTTCTTTATTCAAATAATGAACATCATTGCCGGCTACAAGGCTTAAATTTGTTATTTTACCGGCTTCTATAAGGAAATTATTAATGCGATCCCATTCTTCCAAGCCTGTACGATTCAACTGGAGATAAAAACGATCTTCATAAATATTTTTTAATTCTTTAATAATTGATAAAGCCTTGTCCGGGCCTCTATTTAAAAAAACCTGAGGAACTTCCCCGTTAAAACCACCTGTTAAAGCAATCAATGATTTATTATATTTTTTAAGCACTTCGTAATCCACTCGAGGTACATAGTAAAAACCTTCCTGATAAGCAATAGTGTTGATATGACAAAGATTGCGATACCCTTCCACATTTTGCGCCAGTAAAACCAAAGAGGGGTTTTTCACTTGAGAGACGGAAGAAACAAGACCTGTTACAGAATGATTTTTTTTCTCTAAACGGGAGCCGGAAGCAATATAAATCTCTAAACCTAAAATAGGTTTAACACCTTTATCCTTGGCATTGAAATAAAGATCCAAAACCCCAAACATATTTCCATAATCTGTAATGGCAATAGCCGGTTGAGAATATTCCACACATTTATTTATCAATCCGGAAGCGGTACAAGAGGATTTCAAAAGAGAGTAATGAGTATGAACATGAAGATGTACAAAAGAAGGTTGTTTTACAGTTTCAGATTTCTCAATTTTCAAATCTTCTGTTTTCAAGTGATATATCTCCTCAATAAATCTGAAATAACGCCAATTACAATACTGAAATATTTTTAGGAAATCAATTAATCTCACACACCATCACTATTTTAGATATGCAATCCGGATTGAACAGCTTCAGCTAATTTTAAAAAAACCAACCCTTCTTCAGAGTCAGGATAACTTTCCAAAAAAGGCACTCCACTTTCGCAGCTTAATCCCACATCGGGATGAAAGGGAATACTTGCCAGTTTTTTTATTTTATTCGCTTTTAAATAAGTATCTAATTGTCCTTTGGGAAATAAATCAATAGGGTCTTCATCTTGCTTTATTTTGAATGAAGACATGTTTTCCACCACTCCCAAACAAGGTACCTTTAAATGCGCAAACATATTTAAAGCTTTTTTTGCATCTATTAAAGCAATATTTTGAGGGGTACAAACCACTATGCCACCGGACAAAGGAACTTTTTGTGCCAGAGTTAACACCACATCTCCCGTCCCAGGAGGCAGATCCACCACAAGATAATCCAACTCTCCCCAATCCACTTCTTTTAAAAACTGATCAACAGCTTTAAACAGCATAGGTCCCCGCCATATCACAGGCAGGTCTTCCTCCACCAGAAAGCCCATGCTCATTAACTCAATACCAAAGCGTTTAAGAGGGATAACTTTTTTATTTTCAGAATTGATTTCCGGTTTTTGATTTAAGCAACCTATCATACGAGGAAGAGAAGGGCCGTAAAGGTCCGCATCCAACAAGCCGACTCGTCCGTTGTTTTTTTTCTTTAAAGCCAGAGCCAGGTTTACGGATATAGTGCTTTTCCCCACTCCCCCTTTACCAGAGCCAATAGCTATAATGTGTTTTACTCCCGTAATAGGGGATTGTTGATCAAATGGATTTTTCATATTTTTACCTAGGGCAAGTTCTTTCTTTATTTTGAGTATCTTATTTTACCCTCTTTAATTAGAGCAAGCTTTTTTTTCTGTTTATGTAAACTTCCTGGAAGTTATAATAACTAAGAAAATGGCCTGACAAAGGGCGAAATTATTTTATTGGTTTGTCGCAACTCCCATTTGGACTATACAGCTTGATTAACTAATCTCTCACACTCCTACACTATAGAATTTTATTGTTTATAAAGTTTCTAATTAAAAAAACCTTTGACCCTACTCAGAAAATAACGTTAAAATTCTGAATATGATTCAGAGATCTTGCCAGCTTTCCAAAGTAAACAGTCTTTTTCTATTTGAATCCAGAAGATAGAATAGAAAGTTCAGAAGTTAAGTAACTAACTTATATCTTATCACATTCTCCATTGGAGTCATTTAAGCATTTCTTATGTGTCTTAGAATAAGGCCATCTTGTAGCACAGGTACTATTATTTGCAATATCTTCCCAAAAATCTGCATGTTTCATATACCCTTTTCTGTGATTGTCAGAAAACCTCTGTGGATTCAAACCCATGGCTACATTTGGATAGTAGTTACTGTTATCCCATATATAAAACATTTTGTAATGTGTACCATTAATAGCACCTGATCTAAGGAACCCATTATGAAGTTCATATTGATACAAAGTTGTATCCCTTGTGACACACCTGCCGGTATAAATACACTGACTGTTTCCCACATCCCAGCCATAATGTTTGTCACATCTATAACGATACGGAATCTTATCACATTCTCCATTGGAGTCATTTAAGCATTTCTTATGTGTACTGGAACTAGGCCATTTTGTAGCACAGGTAGTGCTATCAGATTGAGGTACGTCCAAGTCTCCACGACCCCGATTTGCCGCATCTCTCATGTATATGTAGTTATCCCTTATCCAAAAAGTTTTGCGACCCCAATCTTGCCTGGTGACACATCTTCCGGTATAAACACACTGACTGTTTCCCACATCCCAGCCATAATGTTTGTCACATCTATAATGATATGGAATCTTATCACATTCTCCATTGGAGTCATT
>JANQSX010000113.1 GCA_028279085.1 Bdellovibrionales bacterium | reverse complement strand
TAAGCCCCTAGTTCTAAAAAATCACCTAAAATTAAAAACTTTTTTCCTGTTACTACAGGAGATAAAAAGTAATCCAGCAAAGCCATGACACTTTCCGGGCTGGCATTATAAGCATCAAAAAGGGCCTGTGCTCCGGAAGAAAGAGTGCTCCACTCATTTCTTCCATGTGGCAGGCGACAAAGAGAAAATCTTTTCCATATTTGATCTTCTTTTAATCCCGCCGCCAAAGCCAAAGCCCCTCCCACTAATAAATTATTCAAGTGGGCCGCACCCACTATCGGCACAGAAACAGAACCTTGTACACCCTGTAAATGACCTGTAACAGACAAGCTAGATTTTTTAACACTCTCGATTTGTAAAAAAACATCCGCTTTCTTATTTTGCGAAGAAAAACAAATAGTCTTCCCGCTTGATCCCCGTTGAACCCATCGTTTATACATAGCTTTCGTATAAGAGTCATCCCAATTAAAAACAGAAACGGCTTTTGGTGAATAAAGGTAAATGGCTTCTTTCTCCCGAGCTATTTCCTCTTTACTTCCCAATACCCCTATATGGGAAGAACCCACTTGGGTCACTGTTACAATGTCCGGCTGAGCTAAATGACATAGAGTTTTAATCTCTCCTTTTTGATTCATACCCATCTCTTGAATAAGAACATTTGTATCTTCTTTCGCGGATAAAAGAGTGAGAGGCACTCCATACATATTATTAAAACTTTTCGGACTAGCTATAACAGAAAAAGATTTTTCCAAAAGAGTGTGACAAAAATTCTTTGATGTGGTTTTTCCGGTAGAACCGGTAATACCTATAACGGAAATCTGTGTTTTCTTTCTCCAGTAAGAAGCTAACCGATGAAGAGCTTTTAAAGTATCATCCACCTGTATCACTGTTGTTGAATTTGTTTTAAGTGATTTTTTCTTATGAATAATCACAGCCCCAACATCGGTCTTCAAAACCCGCTGTAAAAAATCGTGCCCGTCAAACTGAGAACCTTTAATCGCAAAAAAAATTTTCTTTTTTAAATCAGAATCACGAGAATCAATAGAAACTCCCCTAAAAGAGGATTGAGGTTCTTTATTTAAAAAACAACCTTCTACAACAGAACAGAGTTTTTCCACATTTAAATTCAATATTTTAATTACCTCTTAGAAAGACCAACTTATACCAATCGTGTTTAAGTTTTCATCTTTATTCGTCCTTCCCGAAGAACCATCATTCCCGAAGAACCATCATTCCCGAAGAACCATCATTCCCGAAGAACCGTCATTCCCGAAGAACCATCATTCCCGCGTAGGCGGGAATTCAAACAACTCCGGAAAACTCAAACAAGAGCAACATATTATCGTTTTAAGATACTTTTTTGAAAAATCAACCTAAAAGTTTCGATTACACCCTTTTACAAGATCATTTTTTTACCAAAAGTTTTCTCACTTCGAAATTGATTGTGGCCAGCACACAGAAGTCGTAAGTTGTTTAGTTCCGATTTTCCTCCTAAAGAAAACGGCTTAATGTGATCTATTTGCAATAAATATTTAGAGGCGCATCTTTGCTTTGTTGCAGGGTGTACATAAGTGCATTGTCCTTCGTCTCTTTCCCATATGCATCTTTTTAATTCTGAAGGAATAGCTCTGCTGAGTTTTTTAACTTTACCGGCATACTTCCACTTCGGCGCAGAAGTAGTCGCTGTTTTCTTCACACCCAGCTTTTTAGTTCTTTTCCTTCTTGGATCATGTTTTTCCAAAGCTTCTTCTAATAAAATCAACAATCACTCCCTGTAGGATAAAGACGGGCTTTTATGAGACAGCAGGTCCTTTAGCTCTTCCAGTTTATTATAACAACTCTCATCAATCACGATCTTTATTTCTACCTTTCCTTTATTTAAAAAACGAATTTTTTCCTTTGGAACAGACAAAGCAGGATCTTGTTCTGAAAGAAGCTTTATGGTTGCACGCGTGGAACACCCCTCTGCCTTTTTCAATAAATTCTGTTTTTGCTCCAAACTCAAAAAATGAGATACTTTATTTTTCGATTGATCTTTAGAGGGAAGTCTCTGATCGGAAATGATACTACTACTCGGTAAAACTTGAGAAGTCTCCAAAGCATCCGTTTTGGCATGACCTTCTTCTTTTTGGTCTGTACGAGTTGTGTTTTTTAATGAAAGTAATTCTTTCTTTTTAGCTTGTTTATTCTGTTTCTCAAAAAAAACCTGTAGCTGACAGGCAGAGCTTAAGCTGATTTTTCCGGATCTAAGACGACTTTCTGTTTCCGGCAGATCCTGGCATAACTTCATAGCTTTAATTACGGCGATAAGCTGCTCCCTCACTATAGCCCAATTCCTTAACTGCATAATCAAAAAGACTGGAAAAGCCTTGTTCAAAATATAACTTCCGAGAATCTATTTCTTTTAAATGGTGTAAAATTTGAATATGTATATTACGCTCTTTTTGAACCAGAAATTTTGTTTGAGATAATAATTCTTGATTACTAAGTTGTTTTATATTGAAAGAATATTTTTGAGGGCTAACTTGCATGGAATCTCCTTTGCTGTATTTGTCTTGCTAATATAACATGGGTTTCAAAAAACTGAATTTTAAAAGAATTGAAAAGCCTTAAGAATTTGCCTTTAAATGCAACAGAATAACTGCTATTTATCTATCTAAGTGATAAGAGACTTTACTTTCAAACAAAGAAAGAAAATTCTCATTGAGAAGCGAATAAGAAGACAAAAAAACTGTCAACTATTATTTTTTATAATTTCTAATTTTTCATGGTGATCCCTTTAACTGTGCATAAATAAACCACTCTTATTAATGATTGAGTATAAGCAAACAGATAGCAGTAATCGAAGTTTTATTGAATGGAATAATAAACTACACCTAGAACACATTTTACCAAAAGAATATAAAAAATTTCCGGAGTGGAAGCATATAACTGTCGAAGTGAAAGAAAAATTTCTGCACTCTATAGCCACATATGTAGGAAAGACAACCCTAACCAAAATATTCTTCCACCACAGCTTTATCACTGAAAGGTATTCTCTCAGAACCAATAATTTGTTCTTTTTCATGTCCTTTGCCGGCAATTAAAACAATATCTTCTTTTCGAGCTATTTGTAAGGCTTTTTCAATAGCCTGTTTTCTGTCTTCCTCTACAAGAATTTTTTTTCTGTCATTAACCCCTTTTAAACAATGATTAATAATTTCCTGTGGATCTTCTTCACGAGGATTGTCTGAAGTTAAAACCACTTGATCGGAAAAATGTTCAGCCGCTTGAGTCATCAAAGGTCTTTTTTCCTGATCCCGCTCCCCTCCGCAGCCGAATACAGTAATTAATTGACTGTCTTCTTTTTTATTTTGTTTTAAAAAAGACAAAACAGATCTCAAAGCTTGTGGAGTATGAGCATAATCCACAAACACGAATGGATATTGAGCGGGCAAAACTTTTTCCAATCGGCCGGGCACTCCTGGAAAATGTTTTAAAGACTTTATAGCTTCTTCCAAATCAAAACCGGCAGAATACACACAACACAAAGCCGCCACCGCGTTAGACACATTATAAATTCCGGGAATAGGTAAAAAAACTTTTAATTTTTTCTCATCAAAAAAAAGCTCAAACCAGGTACCGGAAAGATCGTTATGTAAAATATTCCAAGTAAAACGCGCCTGCTTTCTTCCATAAGAAATATAAGGGACTTGAATATCCCTTACCAAAGCTACACCATAAGGATCATCTAAATTCAAAACAGATAAAAAATGATTTTTTTCAAAAGAACGAACAAAAAGCTTTTTCTTCGCTTGAAAATATTTAGACATATTCTGATGATAATCTAAATGATCTTCAGATAAATTAGTAAAAACCCCCAAATTAAAATCTACACCTTTCACTCTTTGCTGATCCAAACCAATACTAGAAACTTCCATTACCACAGCCTGTGCATTGTTCTTATAAAAATGATCAAGTAAATGATAAAGATGAACTGGATCAGGAGTAGTTAATGCACTCTTTTCTTCCCACTGACCTAACCGGTTTTGAATAGTTCCGATAATTCCTGTGTGCCAACCACAATAAGAAAGTAAAAAGGCGAGGATATTAGACACAGTCGTTTTTCCATTCGTGCCGGTTACACCTACACAAAACATTTTTTCCGAAGGATAATCATAAAACTCATTAAGTAGAACAGGCAAAATATCATAAGTATTGGGAACTACACATAGAAGACCTGAAAAGAAAATCTCTTTAAGATATTCCGTATTTTCCACCACTAAAACTTGTGCTCCGTTTTTAACAGCAGACTCTAAATAAAAATGTCCATCTGTCTTCCGCCCTTTTAAAGCGACAAATATGGAACCCGGTATAACAGACTTAGAATCCGTACAAATAGAAGAAATTTTTCTT
The DNA here is from genome assembly GCA_028279085.1 of Bdellovibrionales bacterium. GTDB lineage: Bacteria > Bdellovibrionota > Bdellovibrionia > Bdellovibrionales > UBA1609 > JANQSP01. The sequence goes on along the minus strand of JANQSX010000113.1, from coordinate 10,461 downwards.
GTAAAAGTTTTATTAGGTCCCACACATAAAGAAAGAATACGATCTTCTATGTTCATCTATTAAATTTCCTTAATCACTCATAATCAATTGAATTTTTCGGGTTTTTGGAAGAGGGGAAAGAGGTGCGGGAACAGTTCGCACTACCTGGCCAGAGCCTTTTACAAGTAAGTGAATATTTTCTCTTCGTGCCTTTTGATAAGCACCCCTCAAGCTCAAACCGACAAAGTTAGGAGTTTTACCTTTTTCAGAGGAGATACTACGAATAGCTTCCTTTTGGGCTTGAACTTGTTTTCTTTTCTTTTTTAAAAGATTCTTTTCACTAATTAATACCGGAGACACACCTGATTGTCGAACGGCATATTCAGCCACCTTGGAAAAGACAGGAGCCGCTACAGTAGAACCATAAAACTTTTTTTGTGGTTGATGAATAACTACATAAATTACAAATTTAGGGTCATGCGCCGGAATAAATCCGGCAAAGCTAGATATATATTGCCCCTTAACGTAACCTCCCTCTTTTGAATTTACTATTTGAGCGGTCCCTGTTTTACCAGCAGATAAAAAACCTTTTACTTGCGCTTTTATCCCGGTACCCCCTTCAGAAACAGCCGATATCAACATTACCGCCATAGTTTTAGCTTGTTCTTTTGTTAAAGCTTTATTCAAAATAACAGGTTTAAATATTTCCTTTTTTCCACTTTCCTTATGATAAACGGACTGCACCAGGTAAGGTTTTCTGACTATACCTCCATTAGCAATAGCCGCATAAGCCGTTACCATTTGTAAAGGGGTTACAGAAATGGCATGACCAAAACCAATGGTAGCAAGTTGTAACTTTTTCCAGGGAGTTTTATTTAGAATACCTGAACTTTCTCCCGGAAAAGACAGTCCTAGCTTAGAACCAAAACCAAATTTTTCCAAACTATTGTATAAAAAGTCATCTCCTACATCTAAAGCCACTTGGGCCGCACCCACGTTGGAAGAATAAGATAATATTTCCCTTAAAGTCATGTTTTCAAACTTATGAGTGGACTCCGCCTCCCGAATAACATGACCATCAATGGAGATTTCCCCCTCCAAACCATCGTAATGAGCGGAAGGTAAAATCCCTTTTTTCAAGGCCGCAGATATAATAAAAGGTTTTAAAGTGCTTCCTGGTTCAAAAGCATCTGTGACACAACGGTTTCTAAATAAAGAAGAATCAGATTTAGAAGGTTGATTGAGATCAAACCCGGGAAAATGAGCCATGGCTAAAATTTCACCGGATTGAGGAGCCATAATCAAACCTAAAGCGGATTGAGCGGAATATTCCTTTACAACTTTTTTCAGTTCTTTTTCAAAGAAAAACTGCAAATCACTATCAATAGTCAGATAAATATCAGCACCATTGGTTTTCAATGTAATTAAATTGGTATCCACATCAGAAAATAAAGGTCGGCCCATAGCATCTTTACGAACTAGAACTCTTGTTTCCTCTCCACTCAGTACTTTATCATAACTCAGTTCTATTCCTTCCAGACCGTGCCCATCACGCCCTACAAAACCCAATGTTTGAGCTAACAGGGAACCATTAGGATACACTCTTTTTGGCTCTTCTAAAAATGCTAAACCTTTTAACTTCCATGATTGAATTTTTTTTAATTCCTTTTCACTAATATGCCGTTTTAGCCAGACAAACCGACGATTTTTATTCTTTATTTTCTTATAAATACGATGATGAGATATCTTCAAAACGCGACTGAGTTTTTTAGCTAAATATTTAGGGTTTTCTATTAAAAAAGGATCAGCAAAAAGAGATTGAGCGGCTACAGTAATAGCTAGCTCTCTGCCATGCCGGTCATAAATGATCCCTCTTCGCGGTTGTAATTTAATAACTTTTTCAAAGTTTTTCTTCTTAGCGGTAATAAGTCTATGATCCGGAAAAAATTGCAGCCAGGCACCTCTCACAATAAAGGCAAAATAAAAACCACCTAAGATGAAACATAAAAAAATAATTCGGGATTTCAATTTCCTTATTTCCTTTTTAAAAAGTAAATAGGCTCATTTTTCTTTCAAATGCATTTCTGTTTTTCGTAATAAAACTAAATACCTTACAAGATACTCAGTAATAATTATTGCGGGACAACAGCTTTCTCTCCTATAACTAAAATAACCTGTCCTTCTTTAGCCCAATTTAAAGTCATTCGAGAGTGTGCCCATTTTTCCAGTCTTTCCGAACGAGTAAGATGCGCTTGCATCATTAAGTTTTTGTAATAACGATCTTGAAGTGTACCATAAAAGCGAGATCGAATTAAAAAAGCATAATTCATCCTTCTCAACTCCATTTTGAAAAAAACAATAACAAACAAAAAGCAAATCACAATAACAACATTAAAAAAAGGCTTAAAATTATGTTGAGGCCGATAATTCATTATTAACTTCCTTTTCAAATACACGCAATTTTGCACTACGAGCACGGGGATTTCTTTTTATTTCTTCACGAGTAGGTGTAATCACTTTTTTTGTAAGATGATTTCCAATCTTTTTATCCTCTTTCCTAAAAATATTTTTTACAATTCGATCCTCTAGAGAATGAAAAGTCACAACAAAAACTCTTCCAAAAATATTAAGGGATTGAATCATTTTTGGTAAGTTTTCACTTAATCCCTCTAATTCATTGTTTACTTTTAAACGAAGAGCTAGGAAGTAAGATGTGGCCGGATGAGCACCTTTTTTTCTCCATCCTCGTTTTTTTATAATTAAATCCGCCAATTGTTTTGTCGTTTTTATCGGCGATTTTTTCCTTTCCTTAACCAGAGCTTTCACTACCGGCTTAACATTATATATTTCTCCATAAGAGTAAAATAAATCCATAAGCTGTTTTTCACTCCATTGATTGATAATATCACTGGCGGTAAAAGACTGCCTTCTATCCATTCTCATATCCAAAGGACCTTCCTTATAAAAACTAAAACCTCTATCCGCCTCATCCAATTGTGGAGAGCTAACACCTAAGTCCACAATAATTATATCAAACCCTTTCGTTTTCATAAACAAAGGAAAGTGGTGCTCCATTAAGTCAGAATACTGATGAAAGTTTGCATGAATCAGACGTAAGGATTGCTCTGAAAAATGAGATTTGATATTTTCCAAACCCCACTTTATAGAATAAAGATCACGATCCAAAGCTATAACAGAGCAGGAGGGATAGTGATTAAGGATGGCCTTAGTATGACCTCCTGCACCAAAAGTACAATCCAATACCCAGCCATTTTGAAAAGAAGAAGGAAATAAAGATAAGATTTCCTCCACTAATACAGGCTCATGTCTAAACACAGATTCACTGAATTTTTTTACCATAATATGCGCTGCATTGCGAACTCTATCTTTAATTTCTAAACTATAAAAACTCAAGAGTTTATCAATCTATAGAGTTTTCACAAAATCCAGGACTTCCTGAGCATGATTAGCTACTTTTACTTTCCTCCACTCCTTAACAAGCATACCTTCTTTATTTAAAATAAAAGTGCTTCGTTCAACGCCCATCACTTTTTTTCCATAATTGTTTTTTTCTTTAATCACATCAAAAGCTCTACATAGTTTTTCATCAGGATCACTAATCAACTCAAACGGGAATTTGTATTTTGACTTGAATTTTTCATGAGAAGACAGGCTATCTCTAGACACTCCTAATATTTGACTTTTACAAGCCCTGAATTTTTTATAAAGACGTGTGAAATCCTGTCCTTCAACAGTACAACCAGGAGTGCTGTCTTTGGGATAAAAATAAATGACCACAACTTCCCCTGCACAATCTTTTAAACGGAGTGTTTTATCACTTGTAGCGGATAACTTCATATCAAGTGTTTTTTTTGATAAGGATAATTTTTTCATTTGTTGGCCACTGGCTAAAAGTATGTTATATTTTTTCTTACTTTAACCCTACTACAAAGAAATAGTCAATGATTGATATCAAAACATCTATTCTAATCACTGAAGAGCAGATACAGAAAAAGGTACAGGAGCTAGCTCAAATTTTTAATAAAAAATTTGAAAACAAAAAACTAATTGCCATAGGAGTTTTAAAAGGCTCGTTTTCTTTTTACTCTGATCTCATACGTTCTCTCTCCTGTCAGGTACTGTGTGATTTTTGCGCCACCTCCAGTTATGGACAAAAAGTACAGCCTTCAAAAGAAGTCAAACTCACTATGGATACTTATTTGAATATCTCAGGCCAGCACATACTCCTCGTTGAAGATATTGTAGATCGAGGTTTAACTTTAAATTTTTTACAATCTCATTTTAAGAACCGGAACCCTTTATCACTAACTACTGTAAGTTTAATTGCCAAACCGGACAGTATCCGACAAAAAAACTGTCAGATTGATTATGTAGGATTTGAAGTCAAACAATCCTCTTTTTTAGTCGGGTATGGTTTAGACTATCAGGAACAGTTCCGGCATCTGCCTTATATAGCAGAAATCAATAGTGGTTTGAACTAACCACCTATCATTTTTATTATTAATAGTTTTTTTTAATTATGGATTACTTCTCACACTCACCAATCTGAATTTGTTTCCGATAAAAACATTCCAATTGAGTATTAAGCTTCATCCAGTCTTCATCTGTTTTACCTTCCGGTTTCCTCAACGATTCAGAAAATCGGATGGAAAACATTTTTAACAACTCTTCCGACAAAACGGGTTTCCTTAAAGGAGCTTTTCCAGAATAATTCATATTAAAAAATGAAACCCAGTTAAAACAATATCCTGGATCCACCTTTCCCCTATAACCGGCAATATGTTCATGACCTAAAACACGATCCGGATTTTTTAAAGGTGGATATAAGTTTTTTAGTTTTTGCATCAGTACCTGTAAAGAATGATACTGTTCTTGTGTATACTCACACAAATTACCATTTTTATTTACTAACTCCACTCCTATAGAAAAATTATTAAATTGCTCCCATTTTTTATTCTCTACTTCCCAGACACTATCTCCGGCGTGCCAAGCCTTAAAACATCCACCATTTTCCAAACAAGAAACCAACTCATATACAGTTCCATCTCTATCCACCACTAAATGACTGGAAGCTTTAGAAGTAGGGTTTTGAAAAATCTCTAAAGTTTTTGATAAACCAACAGAAGTATAATGAATCACCAAAAATTCTACTTTTATTTTTATAAGATCATAATTACAAGAAAGGGCTTTTCTATGGATGACAAAAGACATTTTTTCCATTATATGTTTTTATTTAAGCCGAATCAACATACAGAAAGGACACTAAGTTATGGTTGAGTTTTTTTTTGAAGTAGGTGTTTTTGCAAGCAAAGTTATTATCATTGCGATTCTCTTTGGGGGATTGTCTGCTCTTATCGGTTCTGCTGTTTCCGAACACAAAAAATGGAAAAAGAAAAAAAAACTGGAAGTGGAGGATATAGGCGAAAGTCTTCAAGATTATCGTTTAAAAATTCAATCAGTTACCCAATCTGAAAAAGAAGTTAAAAAACAGATCAAAACAATTAAAAAGCAAAAAAAAGCGGAAAAAAGCAGTCAAGCCTGTGCCTATATACTCAATTTTAAAGGAGACATAGAAGCCTCTCAAGTGCATCTTCTACGGGAGGAAATCTCTATATTACTGAGAACCGCCGATCCTAAAAAAGATGAAATTATTATAAAGCTCAACAATCGCGGGGGAGTGGTACACAACCACGGACTGGGAGCCAGTCAACTTCAAAGGCTCAGAGATCATGGGTTTCATTTAACAGTTTGCGTGGACGAAGTAGCGGGAAGTGGAGGTTATTTAATGGCCTGCGTAGCCCATAAAATTCTAGCCGCGCCTTTTGCTGTCATTGGTTCCATTGGAGTGCTGGCACAAATTCCCAATTTTTACCGTTTTCTACAAAAACAAAATGTGGATTATGAAGAGCATTACGCCGGTGAACACAAAAGAACACTGACTTTATTTGGAAAGACCACAGACGAAAAAAGAGAAAAACTAAGAGAACAATTAGAAGAGATTCACACTCACTTTAAAAATTATATTGCAAAACATAGACCAAAATTGGATTTATCAAAAATTGCAACCGGGGAACACTGGTTGGGAACTAAAGCAAAAGAATTAGGGCTAGTGGATGATATTATAACTAGTGACGATTATATTCTCTCTTTACTGAACAACAAAAAAGTTTATCAAATCACTTTAAAAGAAGAAGAATTGACCGGACTTCAAAAACTATTTTCAAAAAAAGTGGATTACAGTTCCTTGACCCATTTCATTCCCTTATTTAAAAAAGGATTCTTTTATTTAAGACAGATTTTGAGAAAAAGATCGCATAAGATGTAAAAAGTTATCTATTTCCACGTCTATTTTTCAAGCAACGAAAAGAAACCTTTATCTTAGCACCAAAAAAAGCTTTATCTTCTATAAAGAGCTTACGCCTATCCACTCTAACTTTCACCTTTTTCCGATCTATCTTGAAAGAAACATGATCCTCCGAAGGAAAGCAAGGAAGAGGGAAAGGAGGCACATTAACCAATGTGTCCGCTATAGGACCTAATTGACTACTGTAATTACTGGAACAAATAGATCCTACATGACCTTTTTGAATATTTCCATACTGAGCCAATGTCGCTGCAGAAGGATCTGATGCCTGAGCATAAATAGTACCATCCACCCCACTAGCCTGCTTTGCACAAGCAAGGTCTCCTGGAGGAACAATAATAGAATGCACTGTAACTATAGAATATTTATGTTTACGACTGACCTTTCGGAAAAAAGTTTCAGGTAAATCATCTTGTTCTAATGGAAGTGGTGATTCTCCCCGACCACCTGTGCTTCTTTCATCTTCATCTGATACAATAATCACTACTAATAAAGAATGAGGTCTGAAAAAATCATCATTTTCCGAATGTTCCAAAACTTGATTTAAAACATAAATACCTCTTTCATCATTAGTATTCCCAACCGGCCTTTGAATAGTGTTTTGAAAATGTACTACATTTTCATTATGCACTGAACTATCTCCATCAGGGTTATCTAAAAAATAACGATTGTTAGGAAACTCTAAAAACCTCCCTTGATTATTAACCCAGTCGGTTGTAGTGATAGCAATACGGTAATCCGCTTTTTTAATAGTCTCCAAAAAAGGATCGAACTGGTTGGCTATAGAAGCCAGTTCCTCTGTCATAGAAACGGAGTTATCCACCACAAAAAGAATATCCATTCGGCCTAAACGAGTTCTTATAGTATTAACAGGACCCAATTGTGAGTCTTTATAATTTTCTATTTCCACACCTTCATCAATAATTGATTCACCACAAGATAAACCTTCCACATTCCCTTCTTCCGAACAATCAAAAGAAGCTAAAGAATAAAAATCCGTTCCCTGACAACCAATAAATAAAAAATTCAGGCAAACACAGAAAGCGAATACAAGACACAATACAAGATATTTTTTACAATAATAAAAAGCTTTCATATCTAAATTAACGGCAAAAAAGTATAAGAAAATGAATAAATTGTTAGATAGATAGAAAGTATATAACCAAAGGCTGGAAAAAATTTTTAAAAAAAAGGAAGAACAATTTTTATTATAAAATATTCTTAATTATTTTTTTTACAATAAAAAGAATATTTTGCTTGCGCGCCAAAAGAAACTCGTTCATTCACGACAATTTGACGATCAACAACTCTAAAACCAACACTTTTTCCATCTACTTTTAAAGAGACGCTATTTGAAGCCGGAAAACAAGGAAGAGGCAGAATAACTTCATTGAGATGCAAATCCCCTATAGGGCCTAATTGGCTACTATAGTTACTGGAACAAATAGAACCTACATGACCTTTCCGAATATTTCCATACTTAGCTAATATTGCTGAAGAGGGATTGGATGCTTGCGCATAAATACGACCTTCTAGACCACCCGCTTTTCCAACACAGGATGTATCTCCGGGTTTAATAATAATGGAATGAACATACAATGTAGAATATTTATTTTGATGACTAAACTTCCGGAAAAAAGTTTCAGGTAAATCATAACTCTCTAAAGGAGGAACATTCCCATGTTGTCCCGGCGGAGCATAACCTCCATAACTTCTTTCATCTTCATCCGAAACAATAATCACCACAAAAATAGTATGAGGTCTGAAAAAATCAGCATTTGAGGAATTATCCAAAGCCATATTTAAAGCATAAATACCTCTTTCATCATCAGTATTTCCAACCGGTCTCTTAACCGTTTTTTGAAAATGTGCTACATTTTCATTATGCACTGAACTAATTCGATTAGGATTACCCAGAAATGTTCTACCATTAGGAAATTGTAAAAGCCGCCCTCGATCATTTAACCAATCCGTTGTAATCATGGCAATACGATAATCCATATCTCTAATACTATTTAAAAAAGAATCAAATTGATTAGCTATGGAAGCTAATTCCTCTTTCATAGAACCAGAATTATCCACAACAAAAAGAATATCTATTTTTCCTATAACGGTTTGAATAGTCGTACGAGAACCATACTGAATAGGCGGCTTACCAGTACGAACTCTAGGATCTCTAGGCTCCCTGCCTTCACCGTCACTACCACCCTCACCATCCGCTTCACCATCTGTACTTTCACCTTCATACATATTTGCCTCTATTTCAGGTTCCTCACAAGATACCCCTTCGACATTTATTTCCTCTTCACAGTTATACTCAGGTATAGCGCTAAAATCCAGATCCTGACAGCCAACAATATAAAACCCTAGTAAACCAACACCAATAAAAACCATAAGTGTTAGAGATTTTAGATACCATTTACCGTAACTATTAAAAAGTTTCATAATTTAATTAACGGCAGAGAAATTGAGAAAAATTAATTTTTTTAATAAGAAACCAACCAAGGCTTATAATTCCAGCAAAAAATTGTCATTTCTTCTTTTAAAATAATCGTGTATATACCAAAGCCCGACAAACCTGCTTATAATGAACCATGTATTTCCTTTCAAAAGCCGTACAAGGAGATTTTACAAGATTAAAGTCCTGAGTTTTTTTAACAAACGGATAATTTCGCATTTTTAACTTACATTCCTCATAATAATTTTCCTCATTAGTTCTTATTTCCAATTCAGCTCCCCGTTTTAAACACTTAAGCAAATGAAACATAAAAGGACGATTAAACCATCTTAAGTTAGCTTGGCGAGATTTTTTGTAAGTATTAGGATACAAAATATAGATTTTATCTAAACTACATTGAATCACGAAATGAGTAATCCACCAAACAGCATTAGTATGAAAAATCCATAAGTTAGGAAGTGGATCTATTTGATATTTTTTTTCCATCCGGTGAAATAAACGCCGACTTTTTTCAATCGCTATGAAGTGAGAACTAGGACAGTTTTTTGCTCTTTGAATAGCAAACTCCCCATTTCCTGCACCAATTTCCAATTCTTTACGACCTGCCAAGGAAAAAATATTTTCAGAAAGGACTTTACCTCCTGTAACAGAAGAATTTTCCGGCGAAAGTAAAGGAGCAACCAGCTTCGGTCTTGGAACAAACTGTTTTTTAAACTCTCTCATATATTCTTATATACCATATCTCCATAAAAGATAGTTAAGATGTCATTCCGAACTTGACTGTCATTCCGAACTTGATTCGGAATCCAGAGGATGTTTGGATTGTCTTCTGGATTCTGGATCAAGTCCAGAATGACAAACTTTATTCCACATTCGTCATTACAGGCGAATTTCGCGGGAATGATGAAAGATAGACAACTATAAAAAAAGAAGACAAAAAACAGAGGAAAAACAAGCTAAAAGTCTGTGAATGGTTCTTGCATATCTATTATATAGAAACCTTTAACTAAGGAGAAAACAAATGCGTACCAATCAAGTTAGAGAACATTATGAATACAAAGAAAGTGAAAAAACTGATTTTTTAAGAGAGCAAACAGAATGCCCTATTTGTCATGGGAAATTGGATATTTTTGTAGAGTGTATTAATACTCATTACATCAAGGAAGAAGCCCGTTGCACCCAATGTATGGCTTTATCCAGAGTACAAGATCACTGCCTGCATTGAATATAACTCTGTCAAAATTTCAACACACAATGTCTGAAAGCTGACTTTCTATCTTTCTTAAAAAAATGACATTTAAGAAACTAAGCTCTCAAAATTTTATAAAAAGCAAAATAAAAACGCTTTTTTACCTTCTATTTAAGTTATTTAAATAAAAACCTTGACAAAAAAAAAAAGATTCCATATACAAACGTTGACCTTTCCTGTTTCCAAAAAAGTTATTCTAGCTGATATAAGGTCTTATTCTAAAAGTAAAGGTAAAACATGATAAATTTTAATACTGATAATTTCGTTTTTAGAGGATTCGACCCGTCAGATGATTTAAAGGTATATTGTAAAGAAGTTTATAGCCGTGTAGAAGATAAAGCACCAAGCGAATCCAGAAAAATAGCCTTTATCACTAAAACCAACAAGAGG
>JANQSX010000070.1 GCA_028279085.1 Bdellovibrionales bacterium | reverse complement strand
TCTTTTTCCCTTAATAGAGCCAATTGTGTTCCTACTAAATTGCGAATCATTTGTTTTAAAAATCCCTCTCCTTGAATTTTAAAGGCGATTATGTCTTTTTTTACACGTTTCCATCGAGCATAATGAATGGTTCTTATAGTGCTTTTTACCGGAGTGCCGGAGCTTTGAAAACTTTTGAAATCATGTTGTCCCTGGATTCTTTGGCTGAGAGTCTGCAATACGGTCAAATCCACCGGATGAGGATACCAGTATATTTGCCCTTTCCTGAACACACATGGGTAGGGACGGTTTAATATCAGATAAGTATAATGTTTCCCTATGGCGGAGCGGAGAGCATGAAAATTTTCTGACACTCTCCATATTTGTCGAATACAAATGTCTTTCGATATTAAGTAAGAATTCAGGGCTTTTTGTAGGTTTAATCCTTCCGGGATAGCTCTGGATAGATCAAAGTGAGCATTTTGTTCCAAAGCGTGCGCACCGGTATCCGTGCGCCCGGATCCTACAATACGAACATCCTCTTGAAGAATCTGTTTTAAAGCTTTCTCAACCTGGCCTTGAATAGTTGGAAGCTTTATTTGCTTTTGCCATCCATAATAATTAAGCCCTTTATAGCTTATAAGAAGGCGAAAGCGGTGTTTTTTTTGAGATGTTTTCACTTTTTTTATTTTAGAATCGACAGTAAATACCGGCGTGGAAAGAATCGAAAAAATATCCTCTTTTTTCTTCCGGCCAAAGCCATTCTTTTTTTTCTGAATTGAACCATGGATTTAACCATTTTAGAGGACTGGAGTGCCTTCTAAATTCTAATATGATACCTAGGTCTTTTATTCCATATTCATCAGGTAGAGTGTAACGAAGAGAATTTTTAAAAAGAGCCAGGCTAATGGAAGCTCCCACTCCCCAAAACGGAAAAAGGGGGGTGAATTCTTCAAGATAAGAATTAATATTCCATGTGGAAAAGCCCATTTCAAAAAAGGGTATAATTATCTGATGTTTAAAAATTTGAAGACTCCATATCCCGGATGCACTCATTGGGAAAAAATATTTCCGGTCGTTATCGTAATTGAAGGCCACTCCCAAACTAGCCCGTAGTCCCCATTTTAGAATGTAAGGAAATTGGATGATATTTTGTTGGAAGTTCAGGTAAAACAACCGATCGTTTGCAAAAGTGTCAAAGTGGATCTCCTTTTTTAATAGTTCGGGAGCAAACCCTTCTTTGGAGTTAAAATCTTTTTTGGTTATATTGGCTCCGGCCCATTGTAAAGAAATCTGCTGTTCATTGAGCCACTGAAATAAAATAAGGGTTTCTTTTTGAGACATAAAACGGGATGAAGGTTTTTTTTGTTTTGTAAAGGATTTTCTTCCTTCGGCAATTCGTTTCTTGACAGATTGAATGAAATCTTTTGGCTGAGCGGAGTTAGAAGTTGGAGAAAGCTTTTTTGTCAATGGAGAAGAAGGTGTGTTCTGATAAGACTCGGCCGGAGTTTGTGATTTTGCTAAAACATTTGCTGGTCCGGCAAAGACATAAATTATGATAAACAAAAAAAACCAAATTATTTTTTTCATAGAAAAACCACTCGTACTCAATCTTGTTTTATCAAGCTTTCGGCGATTTGCAAGCCATTAAGGGCTGCGCCTTTTCTTAAGTTATCCGCCGCCACCCACATCATCCAGCTTTTACCTTCTTCTCCTGGCACCGCGCGAATGCGACTCAAATATACATCATTACGTCCATCCACAAATCTTTGATGAGATAAGTGCTTTTCCTGAAGCACTTTTAAACCTTGACCCTCCATTAAGGCATTTATTACTTCTTTTTTTTCTGCGGGTTTTTTAAGAGTGACAAGTACAGCTTCTCCATGTCCGTTAAAAGTAGGTACTCTGACGGCGGTAGCGGTAATTTTTAAATGAGGTAGGTTGAGGATCTTTTTCGTTTCCTGCATCAGTTTGGTTTCTTCTGTGGAAAAACCATCTTCATTCAGATCTCCTATTTGAGGAATACAGTTAAAAGCGGAGAAATGTTCACTTGAGGCTAAAGCAAGAGCTTTTTTGTCGTTTAAAATAGATTGAGACTCTTCTTTAAGCAGATTAAGAGCCTTCTGTCCGGCACCACTTAAAGATTGATAGGTGGATACATGGACAGATTCCAACCCGAAGCCTGTATGCAAAGGGTTTAAAGCTACAACTAATTGAATAGTAGAGCAGTTAGGGTTAGCGATAATTCCACCTTTTTCTTTGTATTTTTGTATAAGAGAAGCATTAATTTCCGGCACCACTAAAGGAATGTCGTTATTCATCCGGAAGGCGGATGAGTTATCAATCACTACAGTCTTGTTTTGAGCGGCTATTGGCGCCCATTGACGACTAATTTCCTCACCGGCGGAAAAAAACGCAATCTCTATATTATTGAAGCTATTTTGATTTAAAGACTGAATAGTAAGTTCCTGAGAACGAAACATCAGTTTTTTACCTTCATTTTTTTTACTAGCAAAAAGCTGTAGTGTATTTACGGGAAAATGTTTTTCTTTCAGTAATTTCAAAAAGTTTTGACCCACCATGCCAGTAGCGCCCACAATAGCTATATTCATAAAGATATGCTTATAAAAAATTCAACAAAGGAGTCAAGAAAGTAGTGATTATAAAGAATGATAGAAAAATCAGAAAATTCAATAATATACAATAAAACAAAGCGAAAATAAGCTTGCCAGCCTTTTTAAGCTGGTGCAAAATGACAGAAAATGCTTTGAATTATAAAAGTGTTTTTATCAGGAAAAAATTAACTTTTAACAAAGGGGATAAAAGTGAAAAGATATTGTTTGCCGTTTATGATGTTTTCCGTGCTGTTTCTGACAGGTTGTGGACCGGCTTTCTTAAAGAAAATGATTAAAGACAATCCGGAAATTATTACGGAGTCTATCAAAAGCAATCCGGGAGTGTATATGGAAGCTTTGGCGGAAGCT
>JANQSX010000068.1 GCA_028279085.1 Bdellovibrionales bacterium | reverse complement strand
CAAAAATATCGTTCACGGCTTGCTCCTCTTCTGTAATTTGAGGCTCAAATCTTTCAGGGCCTACAGGTTCGTCATTAAATATTTCATCTGCCGCTTTATGGTCGGAACCAAATTCCATAATCAGTGAGGCTAAAAAAGAATAACCTTTAGAGTGATGAGTACCGTTAAGGTCAATGTCTCCGGAAAGACGTAAGGTAACATAAGGAAAATGCCAGGCTAACCAAGCTGTGACACCAATTAAGCCGGGATTAGAGGAAAAAAATTTCATACTGCCGGCATTAACCTTTTTTAATAGAAGGGAGCGATCACCCAGCCGAGAAGAAGATTTATCACGGATAACAGACCAAAAACCATAAGAGTATGCCCCTATTTCCGCTATATCCGCTTTCACCATAGCTCCTAATTTCCATAACAAAAGAGAAGATAAAGATTGAGTGCGTAATTTTAAGCCTGTGTGCAAAAAGGGATAGAATACATCACCAATAACTCCATACATCCATAAAGATGGAGTAAAATGCAAACTACCATCATCTGTAATCGGTTTGTTGGATTGAGGGTTTACTGAGAAAAAAGGAACGGAAAAGCTAAATTCCGGTATCAAGCCGAAGGCATCCGAAGCCATACTTTGTTGACCACGGAAAGCCCCCCCTATTCTTTTTATTTGAGGACCTTTAAAACGCAATTGTTTCCCGTCTCCACTTTGTACAAACCAAAATCCACTGGAAAAAATCTCTAATTCAAACCACTCGGTAAAAGAATATCCCAGACTTAAGTCCATGTTCATATACTGGAAAAAAGGGACATCATACTTCCCTGTCGGATTCAAAAACTGCGATAAAGACTGGGATTTAAAAGGTTCGGTATAGTTGGTTTCCGTATAATAATAACCCGTATGGATTTCTATGAAAAATGTATTTTTTCCGTGGGAAAGTGGAGGGGTGATATTATCTTCACGGGCTTGAATAGAAAAAGAAAAAAAGCAAACAAGACTTAAAAAATAGAGGTATTTTAAACCAAACCGGTTTAAAAAATCGAATGTATTGTAAAATACTGTGAAATAACTTGTTTTCATTTACATTCTTGCCCTGTTTAGACTGTAATGAGATTTATTCGGTTTGAAATTCCTTAACTGTTATTAGCATTTTTCCAATAATAGAGATACAGGAAAAAAGCTGGTTTAGAACCGATTCAAATATAAAATTAATTTCAATATTAGGATAAAATTAGCCGAAAAATCAAGTAAAAACAATATAACCAAGATAAAAGAAGGGGATATGGTCATCTTCCTAAATAAAAGAGGAAAGATTGTAAATAAGGCAAGATAGTCATTTTTACATATCTATAGAGTGAATAGGATTAAAAAGAAGTAAAGTATGGATAGAAAAGTTTTAATTATTGAAGACGATAGAAACTTTGCTGAAACTCTGAAGAATATCTTTGTTGATAAAAAGATGGAAGCAAAAATCAGTTTTTCCGCTCAGCAAGCAGAGCAGTTTATTGTTTTAGAAAAATATGATCTTCTTGTAGTGGATCTAGTATTACCAAAAATCAATGGTATTGAATTTTTAAAGAGAACTCTTCCAAAAGGTGTATTACATTCTAAATGTAAAATCTGGCTTATTTCAGGTGTATTGAATGAAAAAATTGTTTCAAAAGACATTATGAGCCATGTGGACGAATTTATTACGAAACCATTAAACCGACATTCTATAGAGAAAAAAATAGATACTCTTTTTGCTAAATCTGCTAGACCTTTAAAAAACCTTCCTTTCTTTTATATGAGTGTATCTGATAAGAAAACAGATAATAAAAATAATCTTTTAACTAATAAAGAGTACTTGATTGAAGCTCATGAACTTATGTTTATATGTTTATATCTGAATTCCATTCGTTTTGACGGAATATTGTCAGTCACTTATATAGAAGGAAACATAAAAGATGAAATTTTATTTAAAAAAGGTAATGTGGTCAGTTTTACATTTGTGGATGAGGCTTCTTATATAGGAGCTTTATTAGTGAGGAATCAGTATGTTTCCCAGAGAGTGATAGATCAATTCTTGAAAGAAGATACAGGTCAGCCTTTAGGAGAACGATTAATTGCTAACTGTTATATTAGTCCACATCAACTTCATAAGGTGCTGAAAGAACAACTGGCTATTAAATTATTTAAAGTAATGGGAGGGGCTTCTATTAAAATTAATTGTCAGGAATTTATTTCTTCTGTGCAGTTTGATCAATTTACTGATTTGGAGTTTAGAGATTTTTTGTCTTTAATGAATAACTGGGTACGTTCTAAAGTGAGTATGCAATGGCTAAAAGAGTTTTTTAACAGCAATAAAGATATGCATGTTGTGCCGACAAAGAATCCGGCTTTTTTAAAGAAGTGGGCTCGTTATCCAGCATTAAAATTTCTGTCCTCTGAAGCGGAAAGGGAGAAAAAAACAGTTTCGGAGATTTTAAATAACCCTGATAGAAAAAAAGATCAAATCATGCGTGAACTCTATTGTCGTCTTTTAATTAAAGAAAGTCATCTTGAGTATTCAGATAATGAGCATACTGGACTTCATCAAGATTATTCTTTTGTGAAGAAAAAATATCATTCTTTTTTAAAAGAATCGAAATCAAAAAACTATTTTGAGTTATTAAATTTACCTTTAAACGCTCCCATTAGTCAAATTGATGAAGTTTATAAAACTATGGTAAAAATCTTTCATCCGGATAGAAGAGATAAAAATATGCCACAAGATTTGGTAGATATATATGATCAATGTTTTATCTTAATACAGGACATATACCGATGTTTAACTGATCCTATAGAAAAGGATAAATATATTCATTTAGTGGAGCAAGGAACAAAGGAAGGTAGGTTTGCTGTTAAAACTACATATATAAAAGGAAAAAAATATTTAGAAAATGCATTATATAACCAGGCTTTAGATCAATTTGAGAAAATTTTTCAGTCTCAGTTAGCGCCTGGAGATATTATTTTATATTACCTTTGGGCTTTATTAAAGAGTGACAAATTTAAAGAATCTACTACACTGGATTTAGAGGAAAAAGA
>JANQSX010000072.1 GCA_028279085.1 Bdellovibrionales bacterium | reverse complement strand
AACAGCAAAGAAAGAAACAGCAAAAAAAGAAAAGGCATTAAAAACAAATTTAGATAAGAATCGAATCAAGGCTTCTAAAGCCAAAAGCACTAAAGCCGTTTCCTCTTTAACTTCAAAAAAAGCAGCCGCAAAAGCAAGGATGAGAAAGCGAAAAATTTTAGAACTACAAAAAGAACTGGAGTATTTAAGTAAAAGAGATCAAAAAGAAGTATTGCTCAAAGATGCAGAAGGTAGAAGTTATTGTCAGGATGAACATTGTGATCAACCGGCTGTTACGGATGTGTATTGTCGTTATCACTATTTAGCTTTATGGAAGTATTTACAAACAAAAAAACAATTATCGGAAAATCGGTATTTATTTCATACCATTCAGGATATTATGAAAGTTTTAGGTGAGGAGGCTTTGCAGTTTGTGTTGCGTGATTTAAAAAATGAAAAGGCTTTTGAAACAGTTACCAAGGAAATGAGCTTTTCTATAAAGAAAGAGGATGAGATAATAAATACTGAGTCTGATACAGGTTTTTAAATTACTTTAGTTTATAGTACTCTCTATTTCTGATGGTTTTTTATTAAGTTTTGTTTGAAAAAAGTTAGATTTACTCTTTATTATGTTTAGGAAGTGTTAAAATCAGGAAAATAAGTATTATAAACTAAACTATAGTCGGGTTTTATAGTATATCCTTCTTGACCAGCTTCTATTCAATTTATATAAGCCCATTAACTTTAAAAAAATAAGGGGTTCAGATGAAAGTGGATACCTTCAAAAATTCTAAAGGTATTTTATTATCTCATCAGAAGGATAATACTTCGGTGAAATACTCCAAGCTTGATTCTACAAAGTCACAACAAAAAAATGCTTATATTTCTAATTATGGTTGTCAGATGAATGTGAACGATACGGAAAGAATGTATTCTCTGTTAGAGATGGTAAATTACGCTCCTGCCGTAAGCCCGGATCAAGCTCACCTTATCATTATTAATTCTTGCTCCGTGCGTGAAAAACCGGTGCATAAAGTCCGTTCTGAAGTGGGACGTTATTATCCTTTAAAGCAAAAAAAACCTTATTTAAAAATTGGAGTGGCTGGTTGTGTAGCTCAACAGGAAAAGAAAAAACTTTTAAAAGAGATTCCTCTTTTGGATTTTGTATTTGGTCCTGATGCTATTGATGATTTGCCTAATATTGTATCCCGTATTGAAAAAGGTGAAAAATCTTTGTCAGAAACTCGATTCACTCACTCTCAACCTTATCACATTCAAACTCTTATCAGAGATCCGAAAGTTTCCGCTTTTGTTAATATTATGAAAGGTTGTGATAACTTTTGTACTTTTTGTGTGGTTCCTTTTACTCGTGGTAGAGAAAGAAGTCGCCCTTTGAATCATGTGTGTGAAGATGTGCAAAATTTAGTGAATAGGGGAGTGAAGGAAGTCACTCTTTTAGGGCAGAATGTTAACTCTTATCATTCTGACTGTGGGGCTGATTTTGGCAGCCTCTTGTTGGCCTTATGTGAAAAAACGGATATTAAAAGAATCCGCTTTACTTCTCCTCATCCTAAGGATTTTAATGAGGAATTAATTGATATTATGCAATCC
>JANQSX010000054.1 GCA_028279085.1 Bdellovibrionales bacterium | reverse complement strand
AAGGAGCATCCCATATTTTCACTTAAGAAAAAAAAGCCGTTTAAAACTTTTTGGTATTTTAACAGAAAATAATTGATCATCCACTTCCGGAGAAAAAGAAAAATACTGAAAAGTAAAATAAAAATTAGAGCTTTCAAAAGAAATGGTCCTCGTTTTTCCTCTTTTCCACTGAATAAGCCAGTCTTTATTTTTACATTTTTGAGGTAGATTCTGTTTATCTGTTGTACATATCCATTTGCCATTTTCCGGCTTTCGATCAAAAAAAACAGTTTTAAAGGAAAATAAATCCCAGTTTTTTGGAAAAAAAGATTCTGGAATGTTATCTGTATTATGACCTTTATAAAATTCTTTTGTCTTTAGAAATAAAAAAGTAACATCTGATTTATCTAAAAACATGGTAAAGACCGATAGACCAGGAGAAACACTTAAATCCATTCTTAATTTGCCGGTCTTAGATATAAACACTTCCCCTGAAAAATAATTTTTTTGTTTTTTTTGGTAAATAGTAACAGAACCAGAAAAAGTACCACTTCTATAAGCACTGAGATTATCAGGAATAATTACTTTTTTAAAAAAGGTCTGACAAGATACAAAGCTGATGAGAAAAACAGAGAAAAATAGAAATTTACACATCCAATTGAATGGATAACAGTTTTTCCTCCAGTTTTTTTCTTTTATGTTCATTAGTTTCCAATCCAATAGCTTTTTTATATAAAGCAATGGATTTGTCAATCATATTCAAATGATAATATACTTCTGCCAAGTGCTCAACAATAAGCCCTTCAGAAGTATTATTCTGATAAGCCATCTCCAGATACTTCAAAGCTTCTTTAGCTTTTCCTCTTTTAAAAAACACCCATCCAGCCGTATCCAACACATAACTGTCATTCGGAGACAAGGATAGAGCTTTTACTACCATCTGCTCCGCTGATTCCAGGTTCTTATTTAATTCGGCATAGACAAAAGCTAGGTGATTAAGTGCATTTACATGATTTGTATTAATTCTCAACACTTTTTTCATTTGTTTTATAGCTTGTTCTGTTTGCCCCATTTGATCATAAACAAAGCCTTTATAAAATAAAATATCCGGATCTTTAGGGAAAATCTTGGAAGCTTTCAGTAAAACATCCAAAGCTTTTGGAAAATCCCGCTTTTGTTCAAGGAGACTAACATAAAGAGTATAAATTTTTGAAGATACACGGGGATAAGTAAGTATAATTTTTTCCATAAGAGCAATCGCTTTTTTATATTCTTTTTTTTGTCCCCATACACCAGCTAATTGCATTTGAATTAACCAGTTTTCCGGATATCTTTGAGATAAAGACTGCAAATGTTTAATAGCTTGATTCCAATTTCTTTTTTGAATATAAAAATTGAGAAGAACAAGAGATATTTTTGGATAAAATCCGGCATTTTTTGAAAACTCTCCAATATATGAACAGCTTGATCGGCTTGCTTTCGTTGTTGGTAAAAATAAAACAACTCCAAAGCGGATGGCATAAAGTCAGCCTGAAAGTGCAAAGACCGCTTTAAGTGAAAGATCACTTCTTCAAATTTTCCCTGTTTTTTGTCAATTTGAGCTAAAAGATAGTGAATTTTATGTAAATTACTCTCTCCCACTTGAGTTAAAGCTATAAGAACCGGACGGGCAAAAG
>JANQSX010000049.1 GCA_028279085.1 Bdellovibrionales bacterium | reverse complement strand
AAATATATCCTGATCGGTGTGAACAAAAAAATGATCGACTCCCGATCGATTTAAAGCTGTTTTTACTTTTTGTTTTTCATTGAACATGTGTTGCTTATAAGCCTTCGCAAAATAAGGAGAGGAAGTATTAACTATTTGCCTTTCTCCTGTTTCCGTATCCTCCATCTCTATCAAACCTAAAGCCGGAAATTCAGTTTCAAAAGGATCACATAAAATACCGGCTACAACATCATGACGTTGACCTGTAATCTTGAGCTGTTTTGTAAAACTAAAAGGAGTAAAAAAATCACTAAATAAAAAAACATGGCATTTCTTTTTTAATACACTATTTAAAAAATCCAGTGCCGGTAAAATATCTGTCTGTAATGATTTCCTTTCAAAAGAATAAAGATCCCGAACAATTCTTAAAATGTGTTTAGAGCCTCGAGCGGGAGATACGTAATGTTCCACATGATCAGAAAAAAGTAAGAGGCCTACAGCATCCTGATTTCTGCCGGCACTTAAAGCAATAAGGGAAGCTAATTCACAAGCGGCCTCTCCTTTAAAAGCACTTGTCCCAAAATCAAAAGAACCACTCACATCCATCACTATCATAAAAGTAGCTCCTTTTTCCTCTTCAAATATTTTTACATAAGGATCGCCGATTTTAGCTGTCAGAGGCCAGCTAATAGCACGAATATCATCTCCTGGAACATATTTACGATAATCAGAAAAGATCATCCCCTGCCCTTTAAAAGCAGAACGATAACCTCCGGCAAAAAGGTCTCTTACCCGCTGACGCAGTTTTAATTCAATCAATTTAACTTTTTTTAAAACAGCGGAAGGAGCACTCAAGAGACCCTCACTCTTTTAATAATTTGATCAATCACTTGATCGGCATCCATATCTTCTGCCTGAGCTTCATAAGATAAAATGAGACGATGCCTTAAAATAGGATAAGCTACGGCTTTTACATCATCTACCGCTACATAATTTCGCTGTTTGAAAAAGGCATGTGCTCTAGCTGCTTTAGGAAAGTTTACTGTTGCTCTTGGAGAAGCACCAAAAGCAATAAAAGGAACCAGATCCATCAAGCCATAGTCCTTGGGATTACGAGTAGCCATTACCAAATCAATAATATAGTTTTTTAATTTATCATCCAGATACACTTCGTTCACCTTTTGTCGAAAAGCTAAAATATCTACAGCTGATAAAGTAGGTTGAATACTAGGTATATTTAATGAAGACATTCGGTTTAAAATTTCCATTTCCTGACTACGCGTAGAGTAACTCACTTTCACCTTAAACATAAAACGATCCAATTGAGCTTCAGGTAGATTATAAGTTCCTTCCTGTTCAATAGGATTTTGAGTGGCTAAAACCAAAAAAGGATCCTCCAGAGCAAAACTATTATCCCCGATAGTGACCTGTTTCTCCGCCATAGCTTCCAATAAAGCACTTTGCACTTTAGCAGGTGCACGATTAATTTCATCCGCTAATAAAATATTAGTAAAAACAGGTCCTTTTTTAATGGAAAAAGCCTGGCTTAAAGAATTAAAAATCATTGTACCAATAATATCTGTGGGTAATAAATCAGGAGTAAACTGTACTCTTTTAAAATCCATAGAAGTCACTTGTGCCACAGAAGAAATAGCTAATGTTTTAGCCAGACCGGGAACCCCCTCAATAAGAATATGCCCACCTGTCAACAAACCAATAAAAATGCTGTCTATCATTTCCTGCTGACCGACAATCACTTTTCTTACTTCCGCAATAGCCTCTTTCAGCCTATCCGCTTGCTCTTTTTCAGAATTATACTCAGTCATAGTTCCCTTCTCTTTTGAAATTTATAAATACACACTTAACTCTGTTTTACAGTTTTTTTATAAAAATTTCACAAAAAAACAACTGTAAAAACCAATATTTTTATCCGTTTTGAAAACAATTTCTTGACTATTTGCCTTATAATTTTCTATATCCTAGCCTATACATTTCCCAGTAGGATAATGGTGTAATATTTTCACTTATAAGTATAAAAAGCAAGCAAAAAACTTAGGAATAAAAATGAGTCAGGACAAAGAAAATTCAAATAACTCGGCAAAGATGGATCCACCGGTATTTGCCACTTTAATTCATTCTATCGCTC
Organism: Bdellovibrionales bacterium; assembly: GCA_028279085.1. Classification (GTDB taxonomy): domain Bacteria; phylum Bdellovibrionota; class Bdellovibrionia; order Bdellovibrionales; family UBA1609; genus JANQSP01. Next base: position 3,702 of record JANQSX010000049.1, on the reverse strand, counting down.
ACTCCGCTTTAGCGGCAATGGGACTGATTCCGGAAATGAAAGAGAAAAAAAACAAAGCCCTAGCGGAATTTAATATTGAACTACTCCTATTGCTCAGAGAAAAAACAAAAGGTAATTTAACTGCAGAAGAAAAAGAACTTATGGATAACTGCATACGGGATATACAAATCACCTTTGCTGAACAAGTTGAGTAATAAGAGTCGTAAAAAAGCTCACTGCACTTTTTAATGAAATCAAACTTCCAAGGAACGGGAAACTTAATTATAAGGAGAAACACATTGAAAAAGAAAAGATGTACCTTAGAGTTGTGTAAATCCGTAATCTTCTTTTTATCTGTTGGAATGGTTTTCTTATTTAGTATTAATATCTTGTTAAACCAGAAAAATCTTGGTGCAACCCCTGTCATTGAACAATTAAGACCCGGAGAGCCTCTACCGGCAGATATTTTTATAAAGATGGCTAAAATTATTAACCCGACGGTAGTGAATATCTCCACCACTCAAGTTAATGATATGCCCTATCCTTTCTTTAATGATCCCATTTTTGATTTTTTCTTTACACCCCACCAACGTCCTCCACAAGCTAAACCTCTTCACTCTTTGGGTACCGGTTTTATTATTCGTTCTAATGGTTTAATTCTAACTAATACTCATGTTGTCAATAAAGCCGACACTATTCAGGTTCAATTGCAAAACAGTCAAAAATTTTACACGGCAAAAGTAATAGGAAAAGATATTTATACGGATATTGCTCTTATTAAAATTGATATAGATAAGCCTTTGCCTACAGCCCGCTTGGGCGATAGTAATCAATTACAAGTGGGGGAATGGGTCGCAGCTTTTGGTAACCCGTATGGACACGGACATACTATGACAAAAGGTATTATATCAGCAATTAACAGAGAGATTAACGAATTGAATTTATTTCCCTTTTTACAAACAGATGCCATTATTAACCCGGGTAACTCCGGTGGTCCCTTAGTAAATACCAGTGGAAAAGTTATTGGTATTAACACAGCTATGCGTACACAAGGCATTAGTTTTGCCATCCCTATTGATAACGTCAAAGTTGTCCTAAAAGACCTGGAAAACCACGGACGGGTCAGGAGAGGATTTATCGGTGTCCAGATGGCTGAATACAACCAAAGAAGAAAGCAAAAAGGAGCACTTATTTTGGAAGTAATACCGAATACACCGGCAGATAAAGCAGGTGTAAAAAAGAAGGATATTATTATTTCCTTTAACAATAAAAAAATCAAAAACTATAGTGATTTGTTTAAAGCGGTGGCTTCCACTCCCGTGAACGAAACAGTGAAAATGGAACTGATAAGAGCGGAAAAAAAAGTGAAATTGGATATTACCGTTGCTGAAAGAAAAGAGTTATCCGCTCAAAACACAAAAGACTCTCCATCATACGAAAACAGAAAAAAAGCCCCTTTCGATCTGGGTTTTACAGTCATTACAGGCACAAAAGAAGTTATGAAATCAATGGGGTTGCCCCCTCTTAATCGCAATCACCCTATAGTGACAAATATCAAACCTGGTTCACCAGCCGCTTTTGCAGGATTTAGAAAAAAAGACATCATTTTAAAGGTTAACGGCTGGCAGGTCCAATCAGCTAGGGAAGTACAAAGGCGGCTTTCCAGAAACATGACCAATACCTTAAATGTTCTAAGGTATCGTCCTTATTCCCGCCAATATGTAAATATGATTTTTCAACTTAAAGCACGTTAAGCATCAAACAACAAACTATTGAATAGATTGTTTTATCTTCTCATCTTCTGAAGAATCAATGAACGGATTATCAGGATGAGTTGAAGGTTGATTACCGAAATTATCAGGCTTACCAAAGTTTTCATTCCCCTCTGATGGTTGTCCGGAATCTGAGTCTCCTCCTAATATTTTTTCTTCTGTCTCTTTCAAAACACATGTAGAGCCTCTGCATATAGATTGATACTGAATCCGTTTTGAACCTGAAATCACCTCTTCTTCATTGCCACACCGACATTTTTTATTACAATATCTCCACCCTTCACTATTATTATAGTAACCTTCAGCCTCTAATAAAGTCGTTGGAAAAAATCCGACATGATTAGGAATTAACACACAATCTACATCTGACCGACAATAGTAAGCAGCTTTAATATTGTCCGCCCTCTCTGAAAGAGCAATAGCTTTATAAGTCGCTAAGGCTCCCATATTTTCCTCTGAAAAACCATTATACCGATAGATACAAGCTAAATGTCTCCACCATTTCTTTTCTTTCGGTTTTAAAAAAGCTACTTTCCTTAACTTGTTCAAGAGAGCGTTTTGATCTTTACAGGAAGAAGTTCCCTTCTGAGAACCTGATTCACATCCAGTGAGACGACATGCAGGAAAAACATGATCTAGGTTTCTTTCTAAATTCTGAAGATCTCCAGAGGTAAAATCATTAGAAATATAAGTGGCATCTGTGTGAATCGCCCTTTTAAAGCAGGATGAATTGTCCCCGCACAGCACCGCTAACTTCTTGGCTACCATACCTATTTTATAAGCATTAAGCATACCCACTCCATTCTTTCTGGGTTTATCATTATAGTGTTCATGTGGAATGGCTGTTTTTTCTAAAAGAATTTTAGCTTCTTCCGCAGTGGGGGAATATCCTGTTTGCCAGATAAAAGCTCCCAAAGTTCCTGATACTAAAGGAGCGGCCGCACTTGTTCCATTAAAGTCCTTTATATTGCCTGCTTCATCTACAGTTGATACTCTCTTACCAGGCGCCGTAATATGGATAGCTTGATGCTCCTGAGAAACACCAACTCCTCTCGGCCCTATAGCTCCCACTAAAATAACACCCAAATCTTTTGCAGCTTTAACCTCCACCGGCTGAATAGGATTATCAGTATTGCTGTTACCGGCACTCATTACAATAACATTGCCGTTTTCAGTCAGTTTTTTAAATTGGTGATAATCACCGGATTCATGTGCAACTTTCCTTTCAATTTCAATAGCGTATTGTACTTTCCAAAGCTGTTCCTTACCTTCTGCATCTAAATTATTTAAATCACTTTCAAAAAGTTTTTTAAACTCTGGAAATGCTGCTATCGCCTTTTTTCTTTCCTCGGAACCAACCGGTGAATTGAGTGCTTTTTCAAGTATTGCAGCTCTTTGAAAACCAACTTCACTCTCATACATAACCATTGAAAAATTGATAACAGAAGGTATAATTTTTTTCTTACACTCATAAGGTGATGGAGCCGAACTACATTTCTCTTCAGCGAAAGTAAACCATTCGTTTACATATTGACGGAGTTTTGTTGATTCAACTTCAGACATTACCTCATTATTACTTATAGGAGGTAAAACTGATAATTCATTGTCTTCATCTTTTCTTGACAATACTAAGCTTCTTACTCTTTCACCATGTTGAGAGGATTTTCCATCAAAAGTATCAACTACTGATACAAAATGATAATATCCTTTTTTAGGTTTTTTATCTAATTCTTCTTTTAACAAATCAGCACCGATGGCTCTCTGCGCCCATAGAGGGTGCAGAGGTGCTTTATAATTTCCTATTGTCTGAAGTTTTTTAGGACACCTAAGTTTTAACTTTTTTTTTTTTCGTTGTTATAAGATTTACATATACAGGAGTTTCCCGCAGAAAGAGGTTTGACTCTTATACGATTAATAAAAGAAAAATCGTTACCAGATTCTGATGCCGGTT
>JANQSX010000036.1 GCA_028279085.1 Bdellovibrionales bacterium | reverse complement strand
TCCCAGCCATAATGTCTGTCACATCTATAATGATATGGAATCTTATCACATTCTCCATTGGAGTCATTTAAGCATTTCTTATGTGTATTGGAACTAGGCCATCTTGTAGTACAGGTAGTGCTAAACATACCACTAATGACCATAATAGTACCAGGAGGTATACCATTACTGAATGGCTCAAAAGCTTCTTGAAAATCCGGTATACTATAATCAGTACCCCTCTCATCTCTGTGGTTATCCCTTATCCAAAAAGTTTTGAAGAAATGTGATTGATTAATAAAGTGTGTAATTGGGGCATATTCGACACATCTGCCGGTATAAATACATTTATTATTGTCCACATCAAAACCATGATGTCTGTCACAAGTTGTCGCTAATAATATCCCCTCCATATCCTGATTTACAGGGGGCGCTTTATTGGCACCAAAACAGTCCAGTAATTCACATGACACTACATTCGTACCGGATACCTCATATTTTATAAAACAGGTGTTTGTATAACAACCACTTTTATCCACATTATCATCATTTGGATCAGCTGGATCACCCAAATCACTAACACAATCTCTATTGTTACTTGTTTTTAACTGCTGAGCTCCTTTTCTCTTAAAATACACTGACAACTTCTTAGTATTTGAAGTTGGATCAGCTGGATCATCAATAAACTCTATGTCCACAATATCCAGACTATTTTTAAAATCCCCTTTTGCCACTAAAACACTTCCTTCTGTTGTATGAAGATTAGAATCTTTATAAAATTTTAATTCATTTACAGAACCCATTGACTTAAGATTTTTTTTACAATGAAAATCAGTTAAAGTTTTTGACAAAGCCATTCTTAAGTCCTGCTCTCCTAAAATAGAATTAACTACTTTTGCAGACATTAGGGAAACACCCATTGTCTTCATTAAACCTATTGACAACACAGCAAAAAGAAAACCACCGATCAGTATTTCAATCAGTAAATATCCAGAATGATTCTTAGTAATCCTAAAGGGAAATACTATTTTGGTCGCTTTATACTGGCATTGTCGATTTATGATCATAGTGAAGTCCAATAGTTATCAGTTTTATTTTTCTAATCCGTATAATCTTTAGCAGCATGTATCCACAGACCCACACTTCCAACTCAAAATGAAAAATATTAGTTACTAGCAGTAAACGCTATTTTTTAGGCAAAAAAGTTAAGAAAAAAGGTGTTTTGAGAATGGAGGGGTCTTTTTGAAAGACATTATTTTTTTTAAGCGAAAAGAGAGAAAATGGATTGAACTTTTCAAGAATGAACAGACAAAAAAATAATGGACACATAAAAATCAAGGTCATGGTTTTTTAAACAGCATAAGAGTAAGTATTTAATATAACTTTAATTTTTTACAGTAACAAATGCCTATAAACAGAGAACAAGACAACCAATTAAAGATTATTTTGTTTCTTACGATAAGTTGAAAAAAAGACTTTTTAGTGAATAAATACGATGTTTTGAAAATAGCGTTTACTGCTAGTAAATGCTATTTTTTTCATAAATATTTAAAATCTTGTCACTTTTCCCACAAAGTATCCATGTAGAAAGTATGCCAAAAGAACTATCTGCTACTTCCTCTGAATCTTCAGAATAATAGTTAAAATTAAATCTGAAAGATAACCACTTTTAGTTTGATAGATGAGATTTTCTGAGTCACAGTCAGCTCAAAATGAGTTCGGCTTTGAACACAGAGCGGCTGATTCCCGCCTACGCGGGAATGACGGCTCTGTGGCAAAACGCATGTCTGAACTTTTGAGCTGACTGTGACTTAAAAAATCTCACTTTTGTAACCCAAAAGCTCTACAAGGGCTTTTGGTGTAAATAATCTATTTTCTTGTATAAACTATTGACAATTTTCCACTATATAATTGCTTTTATAGCAATTTTTAACAACACTCCGATCTTGCATATAAGATATATAGAGGTAAAAAATACAGGAGTTGTTTTTATCATGTTTTTCCACTTAAAAATTATTTTTATATTTTCTTTCTTTCTATTTACTACATTCTCTTATGGATCTGAAGACCGCAACCAGTACCCAGGAGTAGTAGAGCTTATTACAACCGATGATTCTAAACACATAATCGGACAAGGTTCAGCCGTATTCACAAAGCCTGATACTTTAGTTACAGCCGCTCATGTGATTCATGATCTAAACGACAATGTAGAAAAAAATCTCTTCTTTATAGATCCGAAAACAAAGAAAAAGATTTTTATTAAGAAAATATCACATTTAGATTTAAAATATGATCTAGCCGTTCTTAAAACAGATGACTATCGTTCCAACACTTATTACCCCATACAACCTAAGAAGCTTAATAATCTATCAAATATATCTCTAATCGGCTTCCCTGACGGAAACTTTCGTTTTATAAGAGGGCATGTACTAAGTCAGTTTGATTTTTTCATGGAAGCAGGTATCTCTAAAGAAGTTCATGGAGGATTTAGTGGAGGGGCTGTTTTTCAATCAGATACAAATAAGTTAACGGGAATTATTGTCAGGCATTTAGGAGTGTCATCCTATATTCAGTATGTATCAGCATCTAAAATCAGACAGTTATTATCACAAAAGCCTCTTAATTGTACTTTTAAAAAGTGTGTAGAAAATCAATTAAATACATTAATCTCAGAAGCTAAAAATAATGATGCAATAGCACAGTACTCCTTAAGTATTTGGTATAAAAATAATAAACAAAATCAAGAATCACTTCACTGGCTTAAACAAGCTTTTAATAACAAACTTCCCGTTGCTACTTTTAGTTTAGGTTTGGAATATTTCTTAGGAAAAAATGTAGAACAAGATATAGAGGAAGCTATGGATTTATATAAAATATCCGCTCAACAAGGATTTATACCGGCACAACATCGTGTAGGTAAAATTTCTCTTTTTGGAATAATAAATTTGGACATCGCTGTAAACTATAAAGACGCATTTGATTACATTGGTATGGCGGCAAATAATCATTATACACCATCTGAATACTTATTTGGTATGATGTTTTATCTTGGTAAGGGAGTAAAAACAGACTATGACGAAGCCGCTCGTTGGATTATAAAAGCTGCTGATAAAGAATATGCCCGCGCCCAATTACAGTTAGGTCTTATGCACCTATATGGCCATGGTGTAGAAGAGGATATAGACCAAGCTAAACTGTGGATAAACCGAGCTGCTGAACAAGGCTTGCAAGAAGCAAAACTAACCTTACTCCTTTTACCCTAGCAAGTCCGGAATAACGACAAAGATTTGTCATTCTGAACTTGATTCAGAATCCAGAAATAGTTTCACACATTCACTGGATACCGGATCAAGTCCGGTATGACGACTATAGCCGGTATGACGACTATAGCCGGTATGACAAACTACAGCCGGTATGACAAACTACAGCCGGTATGACAAACTACAGCCGGTATGACGAACTACAGCCGGAATAACAACTGCCATTACCCACGAGTAACACTGATTACATTCTTTAAAGATTTTAAAGATCGAATTAAAAACTGAAGTTGTTTTAAATCCTGCACTTCAACACTAAATAGAGACATTGCCTTTAAGTCCCGGGTGGAGCTGACTTTCAAATTAATAATATTCACATTTTGTTCAGCAAACACTTCTGAAAAACTCTTTAACACCCCAGGGACATCATGAGAAACAACTGTTATATCTACAATATGCTTATGTTTTTCCCGATGATTTTGATTCCACTGCACATCCACATATCTTTCAGAGTCCATAGACAACAAAGAACGACAAGATTGACGATGAATCACAATCCCTCTACCCCGACTGATAAAACCGGTAATAACATCCCCGGGAATTGGACGACAGCATCTTGCAAAGTTCACCATAATATTTCCTAAACCTTCAACGATAACCGGACACAAATTGTCTGGCTTATTTTTACGAGTTTTTTCACTCGGAAATATTTGTGAAGGAGCATCCTCTTCCTTTTCAATATCTGGCTGTTTGGGAACTACAGTATCCAAAAAGTCCTTAATCAAAATTTTACCGTATCCCAATAAAGTATAAAGATCTTCTTTTGAATTAATCCCTTTATCCTTCATATACTGTATGCAAACAGCCGTTTGTAATACACTATCTAACTTTAAACCTTTTGTGCGAAATTCTTTTTCAACTAATCTTTGTCCAATTTCCAAAGCCTGTTTTCGACTCTCCATTTTCAAAAAAGATTTTATCTTGGACTTCGCCTTAGAAGTAACACAACTTTTTAACCACTCTTCGGAAGGTGTTTGATTTTTTGAAGTCACTACCTCCACTGTATCTCCATTTTTAAGTTTATATTTTAGTGGAACCAGACGTCCATTAACTCTAGCCCCGGTAATACGATGCCCTAAATCCGTATGTATACAGTAAGCAAAATCAATAGGAGTAGCTCCTTTTGGAAACTCTTTTACATCACCTCCAGGAGTAAATATATATATATCAGAATCAAACAAATCCATTTTAACGGACTCTAAAAACTCTCCGGAATGGGTATTTTGCCGATGTAAACTCACTAAGTCCTGAAGCCAATTAAATTGTTTTAAAGTTTCATGATCCACAGCAGTATTATTTCTCCATGACTCTGTTTTATACTTCCAATGAGCGGCAATTCCTCTTTCAGCTAAGAGGTGCATATCATGGGTTCTTATTTGGATTTCCACTCTTGTATTTTTTTCCCCGAATACAGTTGTATGAAGACTCTGATAATTATTCTGCTTGGGTATAGCTATATAATCTTTGAATCGCCCAGGTATGGGTTTCCACAGAGAATGAATCAAACCCAAAACTTTGTAACACTCTTCAATCTTATTCACACAGATACGAAAAGCCAAAATATCATACACCTGACCATAATCCACTTTCTGACTAACCATTTTTTGATAAATAGAATACAAATTTTTTAATCTTCCTGTTATTTCAACTTTCAATTTCATCTTCTCTGAAATTTCTGTTTCTAAAATCTGTATGACTTCACTTATGTATTCTTCCATTTCTTTCTTTTCACTATCCATTTTCTTCACTAAAGAAGTGTAAGCCTCTAAATCAGAATGTTGAAAAGCTAAATCTTCCAACTCCACTTTAATAGAATGAATTCCCAAGCGAGAAGCCAGAGGAGCATAAATATCCATAGTTTCTTGGGCCACCTTTAATCTTTTTTCAGGAGGGAGATGTATAAGAGTTCTCATATTATGTAGTCTATCTGCCAGTTTCACTAAAATAACCCGCACATCACAGGCCATAGCTACAATCATTTTTCTCATGTTTTCACTATCTTTTTTCTGAGTATTATGAAAATTAATTTGAGAGACTTTACTCACACCATCCACTAAAAAAGCCACAGTATCATTAAATTGCTCTTTAATAACATCCAAGCCCACAGAAGTATCTTCCACTACATCATGCAAAAGACCTGTAACAATAGTGTATAAATCCAATTGTAGATCTGCTAAAATAGAAGCAACACACAAAGGATGATAAAAAAAGGGGGATCCATCTTTACGATACTGACCGGTATGTGCTTTTTCCGCTAGCTTATAGGCTTTATGAATGATTTCCAGATCAGCTTCCGGATAATATCTTTTAATTCGGGTAATCAGATCCTCAATACCCATAGAAGTTTTACGTTGATTTTCAAAATCCATTTTCTGCGGCAAAGCCATATCACAAAGTATAACTTGTTTTATTAACTGAAACAAGTTTTATTTTATCACCCTGAACTTGATTTGTCATTCCGGCGAAAGCCGGAATCCAGAAGAGATTTATTACTCCTGTAAGCTGAAAGTCCTCTAAGGACTTTCACTATTCCGGTGATAAGTATTTTGGAATTTCTCTATCCACCCTTAAATCCTTTTCCAACTGTTCTGCAGGCAAAGAGTCTCCGCAATCAAAAGCAATTTTATCGGCAGCCACTTCTCTTAAAGCATTAACCACATTATTGTTTTTTTCATCTATCAAACACTTATCACCTTTTAAAAACTGCTTTACTCGCTTTGTAACTAAAGACACCAAAGCAAAACGATTTGATACTTTAACTAAACAATCTTCAACTGTTACCCGAGCCATATAAGAACCTCCGTTTTTATTATAATTGATACACTCAATTCACCAAACGAGTACAAATTTAAGCTTTTTCCAAATATTCTTCAATGATTTTTTTCAACCTCCCAACAGTATCTGATATATTGGCATTTTTTAGTTGATAATCAAAGTATGAAGCCTGCTTTATTTCCTCTTTTGCTTGCTCCATTCTAATCTCTATATCCTTCTTCTCATTCTCCTGCCTATTATACACACGATTCTTCAATTCCTCCAGTGAAGGGGGGTGAATAAAAACTCTCAAGGCTTGAGGGTATATTTTTTTAATAGCATCCGCGCCTTGTAAATCAAAATCCTTGATAATAGTTCTTCCTTCATTCCAATGCTTATTAATTTGCTCAATAGATGTTCCGTAATAATTTTCATAAACATAAGTCCACTCTGCAAAAAAGTTTTTTTCTTTGAGAAATAAAAATTGCTCTTTACTCACAAAGTGATATTCACAACCTTCCTTCTCTGATCTTCTAGGAGGCCGGGAGGTATAGGAAACCAATGTTCCCATCTTTTCCGGACCATATAGAGATAAAACCTCCTTGACTAGAGTGGATTTACCCGAGCCACTAGGGCCGGATATTACTATGAGAGTTTCCCTTTTATTCAACATTTTGAACCTGTTCACGCATTTTCTCTATAACACTTTTTGCCTGAACCACTTCCTGTGTTAATTTAAAGTTCTGGGACTTAGCACCCATTGTGTTCATTTCCCTTATCATTTCCTGAAGATAAAACGACATTTTTTTTCCGATGACTCCATTAGTAGAGACCAAAACATAAAAAGCTTTTATATGTTCCTCCATACGACTGATTTCTTCACTAATATCCATTCTATTAATAAGAGAACCGGTATTTTCATACACTGTGTTTTTTTCATTAATAACATCAAATTT
>JANQSX010000031.1 GCA_028279085.1 Bdellovibrionales bacterium | reverse complement strand
CACCGGCTGATTCCAACATTTGCAGTTTTCCTTTAGCCGTGCCCTTTCCTCCACTAATAATAGCACCGGCATGACCCATTCGCTTTCCTTCCGGCGCGCTACTGCCGGCAATAAAAGCGGTCACCGGTTTTTTAAATTCCGTTTTTATATATTCCGCCGCCTGTTCCTCTAACTGTCCTCCTATCTCTCCAATAATGACTACCGCCTCCGTTTGTTCATCGCGATTAAAAAGTTCAAGCAGATCAACAAAATCCGTACCAGGAAGAGGATCCCCCCCTATTCCCACGCAAGTGCTCTGTCCTAAACCCAGAGAACTTAACTGCCACACGGCTTCATAAGTCAAAGTCCCTGAACGAGATAAAACACCTATAGGTCCGCTTTTATGAATATAACCAGGCATAATCCCAATTTTACATTGCTCAGGAGTAATGACTCCCGGACAATTCGGACCAATTAACCGGGTCTTTTTTCCTTTTATAAACTGTTTTACCCGCAACATATCATAGACAGGAATTCCTTCTGTAATACAAACCACTAGATCCAAATCCGCATCAACAGCTTCAACAATAGCACTCATAGCAAAAGGAGGGGGAACATAAATGACGGAAGCGGAAGCACCTGTTTTTTCTTTGGCTTCCACTACCGTATCAAAAACGGGAAGATCTAAATGTTTCGTTCCTCCTTTTCCAGGAGTTACACCCCCCACTAAAAAGTCACCATACTCCAAAGCTTTTTCAGAATGAAAAGTCCCTTGCTTTCCGGTAAAGCCCTGACAAATAAGTCGAGTGTGTTTATCAATTAAAATGCTCATAATTATTCTTTAAAATAGTCGTTCCGGTTTATTTTATTCATTTAAAATTTCTTGTGAGACGAATAATGGTTGTTGCGGCGGCTGCTAAATCATCAGCAAAACTCAAATCCATACCGGATTTACTTAATATCTCACGAGCCTCTTTAGCATGAGTGCCTTCCAATCTCACCACCACCGGAATTTTTATATCAAACTCTTTAATAGCTTTGACCAAACCTTCCGCTATTAAATCACATTTAACAATTCCTCCAAAAATATTAACTAAAATCCCTTTCACATTAGAATCCTCTTTTAAGATTTGAAAAGCCATATCAATTTTTTCCTTATCCACTCCTCCACCTACATCTAGAAAATTAGCCGGTTCAGCTCCTTTTAATTTTACAATATCCATTGTAGCCATAGCTAAACCGGCTCCGTTTACCAAACAACCTATATCCCCTGAAAGTTTAACAAAAGAAAGACCATGAGCTACCGCTTTTCTTTCCTCCAATGGCAGCTCCCTCATATCCATCATGGATTTCATCTCTCCTTGTCTAAAAAGAGCATTATCATCTATACTCATTTTAGCATCTAATGGCAAAAGATCACCTTGTGCTGTTTGAACTAAAGGATTTATCTCAATTAAAGTGCTTTCCTTTTCTATCATTAATAAATAAAGAGAATTTAAAAGTACGCTCAACTTTTTAAAAAAAGAAAGAGGCAGGTTAAGAGTTTTTAAAACCGCCATAATTTGATAAGATAAGAGGCCATTTAAAGGATCAATTTGGCTTTTAAAAATTTTTTCCGGAGTTCTTTTCGCCACTTCTTCAATAGACATTCCTCCTTCAGAGCTAGCTATCAAACACACTTTTCCAAAACTTCTATCTAACAGAAAAGCTAAATAAAATTCCTGTTCAATTTTACACATTTCTTCCACTAAAATTTGATGAATAATTTTCCCTTCTTTTCCTGTTTGAGCAGTGATGAGTTTTTGACCAATCATTTCTTGAGCCAATTTTCGCACAGCCTCCGGAGTTTTAGCTTTTTTTATACCCCCCCCTAAGCCTCTACCACCCGCATGCACTTGCGCTTTTATCACCCAACCGGAAGTTGAATCATTATTTTTTGCTACATTAAAAGCTTCCTCGGCATTTTCCACCACATGAGAAACGGGAGTTTTAATACCCGCCTGACGAAGTAAAGCCTTTGCTTGATACTCATGAAGTTCCATATTATTTATTTTTCCCTTCCTTTATATGGGTCCCAATTTAAAAAATTTCCGGCTTCAGGAGTTTTAACCAGGATCTATTCCTATTAAATATTCAATTTCTGAACTTGTGTTCTAACAGCCGAAACTGAAGCTTGGAAAGCTTTTTTTTCCGCTTCTGTCATAGAAAACTCCATAACTTTCTCCACTCCTCCAGCTCCTAGTTGACAAAGCACCCCCATAAATAAATCCTTAACGTCATACTCTCCTTTTAAAAAAGCGGCACAAGGAAGAATTCTTTTCTTGTCCTTTAAAACGGCTTCCGCCATTTCCACAACACTTAAAGCCGGTGCATAATAAGCAGAACCTGTTTTAAGCAGAGAAACAATTTCCGCTCCTCCTTTTTTTGTCCTTTCCACTAAAGCTTCAATATCTTCTTTAGATAAAAGCTCCGTTAATGGAATACCACCTACATGACATAGACGAGGAAGAAGAACCATTGTATCTCCATGCCCTCCCAAAACAAAAGCTTGTATATCCTGAATACTCACTTTGAGCTTCATAGCAACAAAAGCTTTAAAACGAGCACTATCCAAAACCCCGGCCATACCTATCACCCGCTTAGATGGAAAAGCTAAAGTTTTCCAAGCGACATAAGTCATTACATCTAAAGGGTTTGTAACAATAATGACCACCGCCTCCGGTGCCCGCTCTCTTACCTGTTCACAAACTTGCCTTATAATCTCTGTATTTATATTTTGTAGTTCATCTCTACTCATCCCTGGACTACGCGTGCGACCGGCCGTAATAATCACAATATCCGAGCCCTGGATATCCTGATAATTTGCTGTTCCCTTAATATCAGGATTGAATCTACTTAAAGCACTAGACTGTAACAAGTCCAAAGCCCGTCCCTGAACAGGACCTTCAGCTATGTCTAATAAAACAATATCACCTAAGTCCCGACTTAAAAGCCAATGAGCACAAGTGGAACCAACAAATCCTCCACCTATAATAGAAATCTTTGAACGACTCATATCAACACCTTATTAAAAAAACTTATGATACTTTATATAAAACCAGGAAAAATCCTGTTTAAGAAACTTTTAAACGAGATAAATATAAAAATAGATCTCCCGAAGAAAAAAATCTTCGGGAGATCTTACCGAGATAAAAACCTTTATTTATTTCTTTTTGGCTTTCTTCTTCGCCTTCTTCTTGGCTTTCTTTTTAGCTTTCTTCTTAACTACCCTTTTTTTAGCTTTCTTCTTAACTTTCTTTTTAGCTTTCTTCTTCACCTTCTTTTTGGCTTTCTTCTTAACTTTCTTTTTAGCTTTCTTC
>JANQSX010000024.1 GCA_028279085.1 Bdellovibrionales bacterium | reverse complement strand
AACAAAGCAGACATAAACCCGGAAACTATAGAACAATTTGATAAAAATATCCGCCCCACTATAGAAAGAATGATTCAAAGTCGATTAGATTATGAGAATAATGGATTAAATATTTTAAAGGAGGCATTAAAAAATCCAAATACCAACATTAAACCTGAAGAATGGGATAAAATAGCCGAGCATTTATACGATGTCCTTCATCCAGCTACACTTGTGTTTAATAGTGACAAAGAAAAAAAGGATTTCTTCATAGAAAAATATAGGAAATTTTTAAAAGAGTATGAAAATAGAGGAGAAGAATTAACAGAAGATGATAAGGAAAAGATAACCCAATTAAACCGAGAAATGGAAAGTGATGATATAGATGTTGATAATTTTGTTGAGGACTTAAATGTTTTAATGAGACAAATAAAAATCGCTTCTTGTTCCAAAAAGCCAATTTGTAGAGAATGGGTCCATAATGAGTTATCTCATGAGTATCAAAGGATAATAAAAATAAGGGAGGTACGAAGTACAAATGATACGATAAACAAAGCTGTAAAAGAGTGTTTCTACACATATACTGAAATGAGGGCAAACACGCTATGGTCAAAAATATTTAGAGAAAATCTTGAAGACTATAAAAAAAGATTTCTTGAAAGAGCTTTCTCTAACTACAGCCAACTTTCACGGCAAATCTTTGAAAATTATATAAATGAAGCACTTAAAATAAACTTTTTATTAGAAGAAGATGTTAACCCAATTTTTATGGATGGTATAAAGAAAACCTACTTCCCTGGTTTGGAATCACAAGAACCGATATCGCTTTTTCAGATTGTGCAAACTTCACTATACACAATGTTAAGTTGGAATGTTTGTATGTCTTCAGCTAATACGTATGATGAGCTTTTTATCACACGGTTTGATGATAGTGAAAACGCTATTATTATGGGAGGCTTTTCTTTGACTTTTTATGAACATGGAAAGCAATTTTTTGCTCATGAGCTAGCCCATGCTATGAGTTATTTATTTGCAAATGATCAATTAAGCAAAAACAGTTACGACGAATACAGTAAATTGAGACAATGTGCTACAAAAAGGTATAAAATAAATAATAAAGTTCCATGGAGTGGAGAAAACTGGCATCATAAGCACGACAAATATAAAACAGAAGAGAATACAGCTGACCTCGTCACTTATCAAGTCTTTCAGGATGATCCAACCTTATTCACCTGCGCTCTTTTTACATCGTATAATAATTTTCATGATTATAAACTTTATGGAAGTAAGTTTGATGGATATCGGGATGTTCGTATTGTAGATCCTGAATATTTTTCGGATACAACTGATTATGATGGTAGTACTCATTCAGAGACGCTTCTCAGAGTCATAATGGAGGCTATTCACAAGAGAATAGCACTTCCTGAATCTTGTCAGCAGGTTGTGGACATATATAGTGACAGAATTAATTTTGAACCATGTTTTTGATAGGAATTAACTCTTTTTGAAAAATGATGGCAAAATTGGTGGAATAACTTAGACTCCTCTAATAATCCATTGCCGACATAATGTTCATACATAAGGTCTATTTATTATCAGGGATGGGTGTTTTTCAACACTTTCAACTGTTTTTCACTTCCCACATAGAGATTTATCGTCTATACTACAGCTAAGTAATGGAAATAAAATCTTTAATAAGAAATAAAAAAACTCTTTTTTTCATAACACATCATCCTTTTGCCAAGCCTGAAGCTATCGCTCAGGTGGAAGAGTTTAAAGAACTGGGACGAGCAGCCGGCCTACAATACAGGGGAATACTTTACCAGGTATTGAAAAAAATCCAACCAGCTACCCTTATCGGAATTGGTAAAATCCAAGAATTAAAACAAAAATTACAGGATACTCAGTCTGAGCTTGTGGTATTCGATCATTCACTTTCCGGTGTGCAAATTCGTAATCTGGAAAAAGAACTAAATATAACAGTTATAGATCGCAATCAGTTGATCCTGGATATCTTCGCCCAAAGAGCAAAAACCTATGCTGGAAAATTACAGGTAGAATTGGCCCGTACTTTGGATGAACTGCCTAGAATGGTAGGAGCTTGGATGTCCTCTCTGTCCCGACAAGGAGGAGGTATTGGAACGAAAGGTCCTGGTGAAAAAGCCATTGAAACGGATCGCCGGCAGGTGCAAATGCGCGCCAGGAAGATCCGACAAAAGCTGGAAAAAATACGCCGTGTTAGGAATAGTCATAGAGCTTTAAGAAAGAAAAATAAAGTGCCAGTTGTCGCTCTTATTGGATACACCAATTCAGGAAAAAGCACCTTGCTTAACTCCCTTACAAACAGCACGGCTGTGGATGTTCAGCATCTCCCTTTTATGACTTTGGATCCCACTACTAGAAAAGTGCATATTCGTCACTCTCAAACCGTTTTAGTGACAGACACAGTGGGTTTCATCCAAAACTTATCTCCCCATCTTATAGAAGCTTTTAAAGCCACTTTGGAAGAATCCGCTTCAGCAGATATGTTACTTCATATCATTGATCTTTCCAGTCCGCTTATGAAAATACAAATGGATGCAGTTAATAAACTGATACAAGAGTTTGGTTGGAGTGAAAAACCCTGCATCCATGTTTATAACAAAATGGATATAGCTCCAAAAGAAAAAGTATTTCAAACTAATTCATATCCAAAAGTTTTTATCAGCGCTTTAAAGGGAACAGGTTTGGATAAACTCAAAAAAACTATAGGAGATGTAAGCTCTAAGATGCAAACGGAAGAAGTGCAGCTTTATTTTCCCAAGAATGAAGAAGATAAAATTTATTCTCTGGATCGAAAGGCTTTTATTTATAAAAAGGAAGCCAGCTCACTGGGTGTTCTATGTTATGCCCGAATGGGTGTCAGTCAGTTAAGAGAATGGTCCGATTTTATTGTTAAAAAAACTACCTAAACATCTCCTAACTATTGTAAATATTACACTGTTGAACTGCAGTTCATAATAAAAAATATATCTTTCTGCAAGAATAGAATAGAAATGATCCTCCTTTTGTAATATATTTCCATCCGAATTAGGGTGAAAAAACAACAGTCACTTTAATATGCAAAGTATTACAGAGGTGAGAAATGATATTTCTAAGATCTTTTTCTCTTTCTTTATGTTTTCTTCTTATTTTTTTTCCAACTTTTTCTATGCCTTGTCAGAGAGTTTTTTCTCACTCTTCACTCATGAATTTTATGAGAGAGAGAAAAGGAGCAAACTGGACCAACACACCGGAAGCTCTAAAGCTTGCTGATAACATTCGCCATTGGAGTAGGGAAAATGAAAGAGATTTCCTTAATTTTTTACAAGGTCGTATTGGAACAGAAGACACTATTAAAAGAATTAATTCACCCTCTTATTTTTATAGTACAAGTTATAAAAGGTTTAGAGAAAGGGTCGCTTTATATGAGGAGTACATAGGTGAAGAGGGAGTAACCATGAGGTTAAGAAGATCTTTAGGAGGTTTTCATCAAGGAGAAGTCAGTGAGATAAGAGCCTTGATAGAATATGTGAAAGATTACATAGGAATGGAAGCCACTAAAGAAAGAATGAAAAAGGATTTGCGAGGGTTTTCCGATGCCAATCTTTTAGAATTACAAAAAGTAGTGGAATTTGTGGAAAGTTACATAGGGGTGGAAGCCACTAAAGAAAGAATGAAAAAAGATTTACTAGGTTTTTCTAAAGCAAAACTTTCCAATTTACAGAAAGTGGTGGAATATGTGGAAGGTTACATAGGAACGGAAGCCACAAAGGAAAGAATAAAAGAAAATTTGCAAGCTTTTTCTACAGCTAATCTTTTAGAATTACAAAAAGTGGTGGAATATGTGGAAAGTTACATAGGTACTAAGGCCACAAAGGAAAGGATGACAGAGAATTTAGAAAGTTTTTCCAGAGCTAATCTTTCAGAATTAAAAAAAGTAGTGAAGTATGTGAAAAGTTACATAGGTGATAAAGCTACAAAAGAAAGAATGAAAAAAGATTTACGGGGATTTTCTGAGGCCAATCTTTCAGAATTACAAGAAGTAGTGCAATATGTGGAAAACTACATAGGTACTAAGGCCACAAAGGAAAGGATGAAAAAAGACCTACAAGGTTTTTCCAGAGCCAAACTCCTAGAACTTAAAGAAGTAGTGGAGTATGTGGAAAGTTATATAGGAGAGGAAGCCACAAAAGAAAGGATGAAAAAAGACCTACAAGGTTTTTCCAGAGCCAAACTCTTAGAGTTACAAAAAGTAGTGGAATTTGTGGAAAGTTACATAGGAGAGGAAGCCACAAAGGAAAGGATGAAAAAAGACTTACTAGGTTTGTCTAGGCTAACATTAAATCAGTTAAAGCAATGGCAAAAGCACTGGGGTGTTAAAATATTAAAAACAAGACTTGAGGAATATAATTTCCAATATCTGATGGAACTTTATGGGCAACCAGTGATGTTAATGTAAATTTGTTGGGTCTTGTTTTAAATAGGGGTCGCGACAATATAGTTTATCTCTGTAAGCATACTTTCGGAATATAGATAATTTTTTGCCACAAAAAAAGCCAGCCAGGAATATTTCCTGACTGGCTTTTTTTGTGGCAAAAAATTATCTATATTCCGAAAGT
>JANQSX010000061.1 GCA_028279085.1 Bdellovibrionales bacterium | reverse complement strand
CCCTCAAGTATACCCGGTCTCCCCTTGTTCTGAAGATTTTGTAAAGCTGATGCAAACAGTTGAAGACTACACACAGCTTTAATATTAATAATAAAAAATCTAAATAAATAAAGTGTTACTATTGACTAATTCTCTCAAAAGCTTGTATTTAAGTTATATATAAGTCCAAAAACCATTATATGTGCATATTCAACTTATTATTCACAATATAAAACAGTAGAAGGATTACATTATGAAAAAATGGTTTTTCTTTATTCTTTTTTTTCTATACCTGCCGGAATGGAGTTCCAGTGCTTCGGATATAAATAATAAGAAGAAAGAAAGTTTTGCTTCTAATCAAAAAGAAGAACACTCTCTAACAAAAAATAAAAAGAGAACAAAAAAAAAGAAAGAGAATGATATGAAAAAAGAAAAACACTCACCGCTTATTAATTTAAAAATAGAGAAATATTCTTTAAAAAATGGTATGACAGTTCTCCTACATCAAGATCGACGAACACCTCAAGTGTATCATCAGCTATTGGTAAAAGTGGGCTCTAAAGATGAAGAAGAAGGAAAGACGGGATTAGCCCATTTGTTTGAACATATGATGTTTAAAGGAACAGATAAATATACAGGAGAAGAGTATGAAGAAAAGCTGGAGTCTATAGGAGCTAGAAATAATGCTTTTACATCACGTGATTACACAGCTTATGAAGTCATTCTACCAAAAAACAAACTAAAAATGATCTTAGAGATAGAGGCAGAACGTCTAAATAGTTTGCGATTAACACAAAGTCTTCTCGACAAAGAAATAGAAGTAGTTAAAGAAGAACGAAGGATGCGTACAGACAACAATCCGAATGAAATTTTTGAACCCATGCTCGATCTTGTGTTTAAAACTCATTCTTACGGTCGGCCTATTTTGGGTTCAATGAAAGACCTGGAATCAGTAACCCTGGAAGATTGTAAAGAGTTTTATCAATCTTATTATGCTCCAAATAATTCTATTTTAATTTTGACCGGTGACTTTGAACTAAAAAAAACAAAAAAATGGATTCAAAAATATTATGGTGTACTAAAATCTTCTCAAATAAAACCACCTCTCATTTATAAGGAGGCCCCTCAAAAAAAAGCGAGAAATATTCAATTGAAAAGAGCGGTTCATGCTCCCACCTTAGCTTTTGCCTATAGAGGGCCAAAAGCGGGAGAAGATGGAGTTTACTCTCTGGAGGTATTGAATCGCATTTTGACAAATGGAGAGTCCAGTCGTTTGCACCAATTGCTGGTTTACAAACTCAAGCAGGCTTTATCTGTAGGAGGTTTCTACTATGATTTAAAAGAATCAGGACTATTTCTTGTTTTTATTAAGATGGCCCCGGGAGGAGATATAAAAAAAGTCAAAGAACTATATTTTTCAGAAATAGCTAAAATCCGTTCCAGTGAAGTCAATAAAAAAGAACTCTTAAAAAGCACACGCTCTATAATGCATGAATATATCTTAGCTGTAAAATCCCTAGCTGGAAAAGCAAACTCTCTATCTATAAATGAAGCTTATTTCGGAGACTATCGAGAATTATTTAAAGACCTGGATCGATATGAGCAAGTAACCGCCCAAACTATAAAAGCTCAAGCAAACTTATATATCTCTCCTGAAAAAATGTCTGTAGTGGAATTATCACCTATAACTAGTAAAGATTAATAAATATGAACAAAAAATAAGAAAAAGGAATTGGGTATCAAGAATACCTTTTAATCAGTGCGATGAAAAAACAACAACTATATTTTTTATCATGTATTTTAGGACTTATGTGCTTAAGCATGATGTATTATTTTTTTTGGAGGAACACGAATATGAGTGCAGTAGATCTCTATAAACCCTATACCTTTACTCAAAAAAAACTATCCAACGGCTTGGAAGTCCTACTGATAAAAGATGATGAATTACCCTATTTATCTTTTGATATGATGTTCAAAGTCGGTTCAAAAATGGACCTGAAAGGCAAAGAAGGACTGATGTCCTTATTGGTTGAGATTCTTGATAAAGGTACAAAAAGCCGATCTGCAGTGCAAGTCATGGAGGACGTGGAAAACTTAGGAACTTCTTTTTTATATAGTTTGGATGATGATTCTGTTTCTTTTTCCGTGGACACTCTTTCCTGGTTAGATGAAAAAACCCTAGAGATTTTTTCTGAAATTATCACACAACCCGCTTTTTTAGAAAAAGAATTCAACAGAGCAAAAGAAAAATCTATAGGATGGGTAAAAAGAAGTGCAGAAGATTTTTCATCCTATTCCAATAGAGCCTTTAACAAATATCTTTATAAAGATCACCCCTACGGTTTTTATCAAAACGGAAGCGTAAAAAGTCTGAAAGCTATTCAATTAAAAGATATTACAGAATTTTACAGTCGTTACTTCAACCCTAAACAAGCTGTATTAAGTGTATCCGGCAGATATTCAGATAATATAATAGAGCAACTGGAAAAGGTTTTTGGAAAATGGAAAGGTAACTCTGAAATTAATAAAAAAGCTGATGATATTTCTATCTCTGTAGTTCCTTCTGTTAAAAAAGCAGAAGTATTACTCGTCAATCATGAAGCTGCTGTTCAATCAGAAATCAGAATAGGACATATTTCTTTAAATAGATCACATCAGGACTACTTACTTGTAACTGCCGCTAATACTGTTTTGGGAGGAAGTTTCAACTCCAGACTTATGAAACGTATTCGTGTACAAAAAGGTTTAACCTATAATATCCATTCGTATTTTTCAGCTAAGAAAGAATTAGGGGCATTTAAATTAGGATTAGCTGTACGAAACAGTAAGGTAGGTACTGCTTTATTGGAAGTCATTGGCATTTTAGAGGATTTTCATAAAAATGGTATCACGGAAGAAGAACTGGAAAAGGCAAAACAACTTCTAAAAAATAAATTTATTACAAGTGTCTCCACTGTAGATAATTTTTCCCGCTTATTATTATATTTAAACAGCCAGGAAATTCCTTATAGTTACGCCGAAGAATATTTTGAAAAATTAAATGATTTAAGTTTAGACAAAGTAAATGAAGGTATTAAAAAACATCTACACCCAACCAAAATAAAAATCTTAATTCTTACTCATGCCGATAAAGTGAAATCACAATTACAAGATTTTGAACCTATTACTATTAAAGACTATAAGAGCTTTTTATAACATCATTTATTTATAATTAAGTATTCTCTTCGTCTTTCATTTTTTCCAAAACAATCTTTTCACGGCTTTGTTCCGCCAATTTCCTGCTATTCTTATCTTTTGAACTAATAGGAGGCAAAATAGTTATATGAGCTTCAATGGACTTAAGCTGAGCAAGTTGCGTAAGATGCTCTATAAAACTAACTTTATGATCATACCAATATATAAGATTCTTATTCTTAGAACTGATTTTTTCATTATTTATCTTCTTATAACTTACATAAATTGGTAAAACTGACTTTTTAGCGGAAATAGCGGTTGAAAAAAATAGAGGATGAAAAGGAAGTATCTTCGAACCATCCGTGCTAGTACCTTCCGGAAAAAAAACTAAATGAAGCCCTTTCTCTAAAATAGCGGCTGTATCCCTCAACTCTTTTCTAACATTTTTAAGGTTTCTTCTTTCTACAAAATACACTTTTGCCTTTCTGACTATCAAATCTAAAAAAGGGCTATTTTCCTGCCATTCGTAATGCGTGATAAACCGATTATCACATATAAAGGAATTGATGAGAGTTATATCTGTATAGCTTACATGATTAGATACAATAAGATAGTTTTGATCCCTTTGAATATGTTCCCGCCCTTTCACTATTATTTTAAACCCAAGAACTTTCATTAATATTTGAGAAAGAATTTGTATCAGTCTTGAAACTTTTTTCTGCTGTTCTATTTTGTTTTTTATAAAAAACCCGGATACTGTGCTAAAAACAACCAATATAGATACACAAAGAAGAAAACATAATACACGGTAACCAAGCCTG
>JANQSX010000003.1 GCA_028279085.1 Bdellovibrionales bacterium | reverse complement strand
TCCCAGCTTCCTTTTTAAAGGCATAAAGAGAAAAGGAGACACAATATGTTTAAAAGCGATATTCCAACGGCCACCCCAAAACTCTGATATTTTTTGAGCAGCTAAAGGATTAGACATAATAGGTTTTACAGAATAACCCACTCCCTGCCAAAACCAGGCCAAAAGATGAAATAAACCAAAATGTAGTACCATTATAAGTCCTACGCATATAATCCAGGATTGAAGGAGCCAAGGTATATTATGTGAGTAATAATGAACTATAGCAAACAATAGAGTACCTACTAACAGATTCCTAACACCTTTGATAAACAAGGAAGAGTTCCATTGACCTGGTTTTTTAGCTGGGCCTTTAAGAAAAGAATCCGGGTTCATCCCCACCCAGCCAAATAGATATATCAAAGAACCTATTGCGGAAGGACTCTTAGAGTATCTTCTGTAAGCTAATGTAATCCATTTGCAAAAAGCATACATCCAAATAGCAATGAACCACATGTGAGACCAGGGAAGGGTTGCCGGTGGATTATCAATCATAGTGAAAAAAAGTATATTAATCAGCAACACTTCTAATAGTGAAATAGAAATAACTGTTCTCAATCGGTTCGACAAGACTCCCTTTTCTGAAGATATATAATTTACTAAGGTGACAGGTATCAGGACAATCACACCGAGGACTCCCCAAAGAAGAACCAAAAAAATCAAAAAAACATCCTCCCCCGTAACCATATGTAATACCATAAGTAAT
Source organism: Bdellovibrionales bacterium (assembly GCA_028279085.1). Lineage (GTDB taxonomy): Bacteria > Bdellovibrionota > Bdellovibrionia > Bdellovibrionales > UBA1609 > JANQSP01. The sequence continues at coordinate 1,752 of JANQSX010000003.1, read as the reverse complement.
ACGCAAATACTCATGATAATATTTCCGATACTTAAAGCTATAATCGATAAGGAAACAAATAGCAGCTGCATAGAAAGAATAATTTTTTTAAAAGTATTTTTTTCACTTTTACTTTTTTTCCAAAAAAATTGTTTCATATATCTATTTTCTCCAAATATGATAGTTTTCACAAAGATCTCCCTATCTATTACGGGCTGCAAATAGCTCCTACATTTTCCCAACTGTGTTTAATATTTTTCATAAGTAATACATGGTCCACTTCCACAGAACCTGTTGGGAAAATGTCAAGGTTTGAAAAAAGGCTCGACTTGCAATTTTTCAGACATAAGGGGGAAACCTCCCAGTTATCTGTATTCAGTTTTACACCTTTAAATTGGTTTTTCTGTTTATGTGGAGAGTATCCTATTTGATCTTTCCTAAAATCTTCTGAAGCTTCCTCAATAGTTTTAAATAAAGAGTTAATAGGAAATTGATGGGTTTCATAAGCTTCCACATAAGCATATTCTCCATTTTTGGACTTAAAGGAGATTGAGTAATGTCCTTTTTCTTCTGAAGCTTTGAAATCAGAAAAAACCAATCTCCCAGGAAAAATTTTCTCTCCTCCAAATTCATGAAGTCTGGAGTTCGTAAATCTTTTTTTGACATAAACGCCATTGTATAATTTTCCGTTTTTTTTCCATTCTACACAAAAACGGTGAGTGCCGTTTTCAGAAGAGGTACCCACTATGGAAGGAAGCCAGGTGGGTCTCATTTTTTCAAAACGAATCAGGCAAATACCTCCCAGACCATAGCCGTTTATCAATCTGGGTTTAAAAGGAGAGGGTAATATTTTTTTAAGATAATGAGGGTCTATACGATAATTGACTAATATCCTTCTATCAATAATCCCTTCAATAATTTTTATCATATTTTAGTCCTTATTTTAAGGTTTCTTATAGCTTCTTTGAATAATATCCGTAGCCATTGAGGTAATACTTTGAACCATCTGCAAAATACCTTTTTTCCCAGGAATGGGAAGCAAGCTGATTTTCAATAAAATGCAAATAAGCTTTAGACTCAACTTAAGAAACTGCTGTGTTTTTTTCTGATGAGTTGAAGAATCGTAAGTCCATAATAAAACAATAGCCATTTCATATAACCACAAAATGGTTGGTAGAATATTTAAAAGAGAAGAATGAACTTTTATATTACTGCCCTGAATGATTTTATTCACGTTTCCTATAGCACTGGTTCGTATTTTTTTATTTTCAACACTGAAGGGAGATACAGAGTTTTTAAAATTCATGGAATTTTCCGCTAAAACCAGCATCAATTTTCTATAAGGACTTAATTGTTTTAAATTGAGTTGAATAACATCATAAAATCGTTTCTCGAAACTTTTTGTTTTCGCAATAACTTGTTCTGTTTGTTTTTCACACTCTGCTTGCACGCGTTTATATAACTCTAAAACCAGGTCTTCCTTTCTCTTAAAATAATAATAGGCGGCTCCTGTTGCTACACCGGCGGTTTGCGCGATATCTCGCATGGAGCTTTGCTCAAATCCTTTCTTTTGAAAAAGATTCCAACCGACTGTAAGAATTTTTTCTCGTGTTTGATCTGATTTTGATAATTTAGACATATTCATCTCCTTTATTTTTTCTTAAAAAATGAACATGTTCAAATATATATCATAAAAATGAACGTGTTCAAATAAAATATTGAATTTTATTAAAAACGCTTTAAAACGGGAGTCTCAGGTTTGGTTTGTTTGTA
>JANQSX010000002.1 GCA_028279085.1 Bdellovibrionales bacterium | reverse complement strand
CAGAAGTTTGAAGCAATTTTGTCGACGAAGAGGCATCGATTTACATATTTCCTGGGAAAATTTGTCTCGCTCTCAGAAAAAAGAAATTTGGAAAGGTTCCTCTCAATTTATAGGTGTTGAGGGTTTTTTTAATTATCTGGAGACTAAGAAGTATAAAATGCATGTTCGAGTTTTTTTAGCTCGTTATAAGAGCCCTAGAACCTGTTCAATGTGTGAGGGATCCCGTTTCAGGAAAGAAATTTCTTTAGTGGTATTCAGAGATAAAACGTTGTCTGAATTGCTTTCTATGGATGTAGCGGTTTTAAAAGATTTTTTTCAACAAATCTCTCTAACAAAAACAGAACAAAAAACAGTGGGAGATGTTTTTAAAAAAATTACTTTTATTCTAGAAGGATTAAGTGATATTGGCTTGGATTATCTATCGTTAAATCGTCTTGTTAAAACACTTTCCAGTGGGGAGCTTCAAAGACTAAAACTGGTGCATCAGCTGGGTTTGGGACTTTCCCAGGTTTTGTATGTTTTAGATGAACCAACGGTGGGACTTCACTCTAAAGATAGTCTTCGACTTATTGAATTATTGGAAAAGTTGAAATTAAGAGGAAATACTTTGGTTGTGGTGGAGCATGATCCTGATATGATCAAAAAATCTTCTTTTGTTGTAGAAATGGGACCGGGTTCAGGGTTAAAAGGTGGTAAAATTGTTTTTTCTGGAGCGAAAGAATATTTTTTAAAAAAATCCAATTCGTTAACTTGTTCGTACTTAACTGGTAAAAAAACAGTGGGTGAAACAAAAAGAGCTCCTTTTTTACCTGTAAAGTCAGAAAACTATAAATATTTTTTGGAAATTGTCGGTTGTAAAGCACATAACTTAAAAAATGTTCACCTACGAGTACCTCTCAACCGTTTAGTTACAGTAACAGGAGTGAGTGGTTCTGGAAAATCCACTTTAATCAGTCACACTCTTTATCCGGCTTTATCTCGCATTCTAGAAAAAAAAACTTCAATAAAGGGTCACTCTTATAAACAGTTAAAAGGCTTGCAATATTTACGTCAGGTGGTGTGGCTTGATCCCACTCCGGTGGAAAAAAATAAGAGAAGCTTGCCAGTTACCTATTTAAAAATTTATGATTTTATTCGGAATTTGATGGCCTCCCATTGTAATAAAAGGGGTTTTTTTGATATTAAACCAGGCCTTTTTAGCCTTAATGTAGAAGGAGGACGGTGTTCTGCTTGTTGTGGTTTAGGGTATCAGGAAATAGAAATGGTCTTTATGGATCCTGTGCGTGTTCCTTGTGAAGAGTGTAAAGGAAAAAGATTTAAATCAGAGATTTTAAATTTGAAATGGAAAAATAAAAATATTCATCAAATATTGAGTATGAGGGTGGCTGAAGCCACTGAATTTTTTGTTTCCTGGCCGGCTATATGGAAACCCCTTTCTTTTTTGAAACAAGTGGGTCTTGATTATCTTATTTTAGGGCAAAATCTTTCTACTTTGTCAGGAGGGGAATCCCAGAGGCTCAAATTAGCCCGTGAGCTTTTAATGAGTCATTCAAAAAACACTTTATATATTCTGGATGAGCCTACAATAGGACTGCACTTTCAAGAAGTGGAACTATTATTGAATCTTTTAAGAAATCTGGTAAATAAAGGAGCTAGTGTCTTGTTAATAGAGCATAATATGGAGATAATCGCTCAGTCTGATTATCTTATTGATATAGGCCCAGGAGCTGGTCCGAAAGGTGGACAAATATTAATAGAAGGCTCACCTCCTGAAGTGGCTTTTAGCTCTTTAGGTTTTACGGCTTCTGCTTTAAGAAAAAAATTAAATATTTAAGTTATTGATATAAAAAGATTTTTTTATTTTCCCTTTATTTTTTATTTTTTATTTTTCTATTTGGCTTGACAAAAACAAAGGAGCTTTCATATTTGATGACAACCCGAGCTATTAATTAAGTCAAAAAGACTTTAAAGAAAGGAGAACTATTATGAATATCAATATTCGTCCTCTGCATGATCGTATCATTGTAAAACGTCTTCCTGAAGAGGAAAAAACTTCAGGAGGAATCATTATTCCTGATACAGCCAAAGAAAAACCTCAAAGGGGAAAAGTGCTTTCTACCGGTCAAGGGCGTACGACAGATGATGGAAAAACACTTCCTTTAGAAGTAAAGCCTGGCGATGAGGTGCTGTTTGGTAAATATTCTGGCACAGAATTCAAAGTAGGTAATGAAGAACTTTTAATGATGAGAGAAGAAGATATTTACGGAGTGGTTAATTAATTTAATTTTTTATAAGGAGGAAATAAAATGAGTAAACAACTACTTTTTAGAGATCAGGCTAGAGATTCTATTGCCCGCGGGGTTAATGTTCTGGCGGATGCGGTTAAAGTTACCTTAGGTCCAAAAGGGAGAAATGTAGCCATTGAAAAATCTTTTGGTTCTCCTGTTATTACTAAAGATGGTGTAACAGTAGCTAAGGAAGTGGAATTGAAAAATAAGTTTGAAAATATGGGTGCTCAAATGGTTAAGGAAGTGGCTAGTAAAACCAATGATGAAGCGGGTGATGGTACTACCAGCGCTACTATTTTAGCTCAAGCTATTTATTGTGAGGGTTTAAAATACATCACAGCTCACCATAACCCCACTCTGATAAAAAAAGGAATCGATAAAGCTGTAGAGTTTGTTACGACAGAACTTAAAAAGTGGGCCAGTCCGGTCAAAGGGAAAACAGAAATTGCACAAGTGGGAACCATCTCTGCTAATAGTGACAAAGAAATTGGAGATATTATTGCTCAAGCTATGGAAAAAGTAGGTCAAGAAGGGGTAATTACTGTAGAGGAAAGTAAAACTTCTCTTACTGAATTGGATGTGGTGGAAGGAATGCAATTTGATAGAGGTTATTTATCTCCTTATTTTGTAACCAATGCGGAAAGAATGGAAGTGGTTTTAGAAGATTGTTATCTTTTGATTTATGATAAAAAAATTAGTTCTATGAAAAATGTGATAAAAGCTTTAGAAGGAGTGGCCCAAGCTGGAAAGCCTCTATTGATTATTGCGGAAGATGTGGAAGGTGAGGCTTTAGCTACTTTGGTTGTAAACAAGCTTAGAGGTACTCTACAAGTGGCCGCTGTAAAAGCCCCTGGCTTTGGAGATCGCAGAAAAGCTATGCTAGAAGATATAGCTGTTTTAACTAATACAAGAGTAATTAGTGAAGAGGCTGGTGATAAACTGGAAAATATGACAGTGGACAATCTCGGAAGAGCTAAAAGGGTTGTAATAGATAAAGATAATACCACTATTATTGATGGAGCCGGTAAAAAAGAAGATATTTCTGATCGGGTTTCACAGATTAAAGCTCAAATCGCAGAGAGCACAAGTGATTATGACAAGGAAAAACTCCAGGAAAGACTGGCTAAGTTAGTTGGAGGAGTGGCTATAATTCATGTGGGGGCTCCCTCTGAAGTGGAGATGAAAGAGAAAAAAGCCCGTGTGGAAGACGCTTTAAATTCCACTCGTGCGGCTGTGGAAGAAGGTATTGTTCCTGGTGGAGGGGTGGCTTTGCTCAAAGCTTCTGCCGTTTTGGATAATTTAAAGGTGAGTGAAGAAGAACGTTTCGGAGTGAATATTGTGAAGAAAGCTTGTGAAGCTCCTATTCGTCAGATTGCCTCCAATGCTGGAATGGATGGAGCTATTGTATTACATAAAGTAATGGATGCACAGGCGAAAGATAAGCCAGCCTTTGGTTTTAATGCTCTTACTGGAGAGTATGAAGATTTGCAAAAAGCGGGAGTGATTGATCCTAAAAAAGTGGTTCGTTGTGCTTTGGAGTATGCAGCTTCTGTAGCTTCCTTGATGCTTACAACAGAGACCATGATTGCTGAAGAACCGAAAAAAGAAGAGCCGCCGCCGGCGATGCCTTCAGGAGGAGTTCCTGGTATGGGTGGTGGAATGCCTATGATGTAAGGTTTTAATTTAGAATAGATAGTGATGGATAGAAATAACTGGTCCAAAGAATGCAAGTTATCAGTTACATCTTTAGTCCAGTTCACTTAAAATAAAAGCCCGCTTTTGGTAAAAAACCCAAGCGGGTTTTTTATTTCTTGTTTTTCTCATTGTGATTAGAAGTGGGATGAGAGCATTCCTGTTCTTTTCTTTAAGGATTTGCCAATCAAGTCTTTGTCACTCTTACTGCTGTTTTAGATATGGTTATAAGTTCCAAAACGGCACTAGTTAAAAATTTATATTTCTTCATTTTTATACCGATATTCATTAAATAATGAAAAAAAGTATCCGGGTTTTTATTGTAGAAGATGCATTGTTTTTAAAAGAAATGCTTTGTCATATTTTTGTTGAAGCTGGTATAGAAGTAGTGGGGGTGGCAAACTCAGGAGGAGAAGAAACACTCTCTAGAATAAAAAAATTAAATCCAGATATAGTTTTAACGGATCTGGTGTTACCAGAGAAAAATGGTATAACATTAATACATGAGATCAGCGATACAGTTCCTGATACTAAAGTGATTGTTTGTTCTAGCTTACCGCAAGAATTATTCAAGACTCAAAGTGAAATAGCAGGAGCTTTTGATTTTATAGAAAAACCTTTTAGTTCTGATGAAATCGTGGAAGCTGTTTTCACAATGTTTCAGACACAAACAGAAGAACCAAGAAGCAAGGTGGCTTAAAATGATGGTTAAATTTCTTATTCGGTTTTTATTATTTTGGCTTAAAATTGTCATAGCTTGTCTGTTTGTTATGATTCTTCAAGTGGAAGTGGGGCCGCAAAGTTTGGAGAAATGGATCGAACAAGGATTGAAACAATCTTTAATTAGCCGGTATGTGCAACAAACCGCTGTGACAGGAATGGATCTATTGGCTCAAAAGTTTCCTGGGTTAAAGGGTGTAGTAAAGAGTAAAATTGTAAAGAAAAATTCAGTTATGGAAATACATTCTGGTCTTTTTCAACAAATGGAAAAAGCTTTTGATCAATTTGAAAAAGATAGTTCCAGATTACCTGGATCTCAAAATAATTCTATTCAAGAACAGAAATAGAAATCTATCCTGGATGCTAAATAGATTTTTCTTGTTTAAGCCTTTTAGCCAAGTTATTTTTTGTAAATGGAGAATATTCAATTTCTTTCGAAAAAATCCGAAAAAAGTAATAGTATGAAAAGGCTGTTTTTTCTTCTTTTTTGTAGTTTCTTATTTTTTAATTGTAGTCGTATTGGTTTTAACGAAGAAATAAGGGATTCCTCTCAAATTATTGATTATAAATTTGATTCTATTATTTCTGAAGAATGTGGTGAAAACCGTGAGTTATGTGCAACAGGAAATAAAGAAGGAGAAAACAACCCCTTTTTTCAGGCTAGCAAGGAA
>JANQSX010000265.1 GCA_028279085.1 Bdellovibrionales bacterium | reverse complement strand
TCACTTTAGAAGTTAGACAAAAGTTTAGTATAAAAACTTTATTTCCTTTAGAAAACATAAAAGAATCAAATTTGAGAAAGTGTCAGTTTCCTGATATGGTTAATGAAATTTCTAATTCAAAATTTTGATATTAAACCAAGTGAGGTTTCTATATGAAAAATAAAAAAAGTAAATACGACTACAGCAGCGTTTTCAGGTGTTTTAAATTATATGAATATATTTACAAATGCGCTAAACAAGAATTGGACAGAGACAACAGCTCAGCGCTAGTATCTGATAGAACAGAAAGATTAGTCATAGATTACCCTGATAAATTTATAAAAAAATATTTTCCTGACTATTCTTATAATGATGAAGAATTTATGAGAGAAATGCTCTATGGAGTTCTTAGAAGTAAGAGACTATCTATTTTGATATGGACTGACGATAACAGAACTTGCCGAGGTGCAGGAAAAGATACTATTCATATTATCAAACCCGACTGTATTTCAGAAAGAACTGTATCAGAAAGAATTGAATCAGATATTAAACTTTTGCTAGAAAACGTAGAAAAGACAGAACTGCTGGAAAAACAGAAAAAACTGCTGAAAAAGGGACTAAAACATGAGAGATGATATATATACTGAAATTGTTATCAATGTCTCTATAAGAAAGAATGATAACGAAGATAAAATTCGTAAAACTGCTCTTGATGTATTGAAAAAACTAGGAGGACATGAAAGGGATGTACTATGGTATTCTCCTGACAGGGAGCATCCTTATATGAATCATCATTTATACCCAGAATTAGAACCTGTTTGGCGCCTTAGATTTATCACTAAAAATATTAAGAATCGTCACAGAAAAATATTTAAAAAACTTCAACAACAATTCCCCAACAGAAATATTTACTGCCCTTATAGAGAAGATGGGTGGAGATTACTTCTTACAAGACTGGAAAAATGTGTTTTTATAGTTAGAAATTTTACTAATGACATTAATGTTCAAAGATTGAATGAAGAAGAGAAGAAGATTTTTCAGAAAGTAAAAGAAAAATATGATTTTGCATTTGAATCTAATGATTCTAGGGATATAAGGCATTCTATACAGAAACTTATGAGAAAAAAAGGGCTGTCTGGTTTAGTAAAACAATTCAATATAGTTTTTTATCTTAAAAAATTGGAAAATAATCCGGAAATAAATACAAGTGAAGTGCAAAAGGCTGTTTCTAATATCTTAGAAATTTTAAATACGGAATTATTTATATCTCAATTTGAGTGGACATATAAAGATATTAATAAATTTTGGAAACAAAAATTTGGTTGGCATCTTTTTAGAAAAAACGATATTGTTGATTTCCTGAAAATACCAAAAGGTAACGAAGAGTTTGATTCTCAAATAAAGTACCTTCATAAAATCCTTGTTGAATCTTTAAATAATAAAGATCTTAAACAAAATTTAAAAACGTTAGGTGTAACAGACACAGAACTAAAAGATAAAGAAGGTAAAATGAAAAAATCAATTGCTTTATTGGAGTTGTGGATCACTAAAAAATTGAAAAAAGATAACTTGGAAATTGCTGATTTTTTGAGATTATTACATGATCTTAGAGGGAAGGTTTCTCATAGTTTAAAAACAGATGGACTATCAAAAGAAGGAGCTTTTAAAAAAATTGTTAAATTTTGTAAGAAAAAACAATCTATCAACAAACCCTCTCATATACGGAGCGAAGTTTTTAAAGCCATTTTAAAAACAAGTGAAGCATTATTAGAGAGAATACTTTATAGCTCAATTAACTAAAAAAATTCCCCTTCCGCAGAGCCCCTTACCCTTTGTGGGGGCTTGAGGAAAGGGGGATTTAATCCAATAAAACTCAGATTTTTTGATGATAAAATTCTAAATTTTTTCTTCTGAAAAAATAGCTTTTAAGGGCTATTTTTTCAGTCTGTGAAACCTATTAAAAGTAAAATTCGTCAGACTTAAGGTGTGTAGTCGGGTATGTAGTCTAAGTTTTTAGAACTGGTTTCAAACTACTAACAACACAGGCTTTTTTAAGATACCGATTCGTAATCACTCCCCCTCATCGAGATTTCGAGGAAGTGATTACGAATCGGAGGAGATTATATTTATGTTGTTAGTAGTTTAGGTTAGGGAAATAAAGAAATAAAAAAATTAAAAGATAAAAAAAGGGAGCGGGAAACTGGGGAAAAGCCGGAAGTAGAAAGTAGATGAGAGTGTGAATGTGAAAAGATGAATACTGGTAAGCAGTGGATGGTGAAGGTGAAGGCTGGATAAGGTTCAGCTTGTGTTAGTCTGTTTTGCTTTTTCTGGTTTTCCTCAATCTGTCGTTTGTGAGTCGGACAATAGAGGTGAAGAAGTCAGTTTTCATTTCATTAAACAGAAAATAAAAATTCCATTTTAGGTTTTAGAAGGTTTAGACGGCTGTTCATTCGGTAAGACTGGTTAGGGACAGGTCTTATTTTTTTGGTTGCTTACCAGCCGAAACGAACTTGCAAGTCAAGGGCGACCTTTAGGTCGTCGCCAAAGGCGAACGTAGTCCCTTTACTTCAAGTGAGTGGAGGCTAAAAAAAATATAAGAGTAGGGTTTCTCTTTTAAAAAAGGTTTTATAGGAGGAAAAGAAATAAACAATAACCCCCTACTCAAAAAGGAGGGTAAGAGAATGGAAAAGCAACTAAGCTTTGAATTTCAAATCTTATCTTCTGGAAAACAGCAACACTCATCATTGAAAAAACATCTTTCCAGTAAGAAGGATAAAAAGCCAAAGCAGAAAAATCAAAGAGGGCAGCTTGTTATTGAGTTGTTGCCAAAAAGAAAAGAAGAGTTTAAACTAAAGTCTCTTTCTTTGGAAGGAGTGAAAACAGAGAATACTCTGAAAGAAACTTCTCCAGATGTGCATAGTCCAAAGGAAGAAAAGCTCTTTGACAACCAAATAAATTTAGTAAGCGTAAAAATTGTTGCGGAAATGCTGGGATTAGCTCCCAAGACAATTCATAACTGGGTTTCCCTTCGCAAAATTCCTTATGTGAAGTGTGGCCAGAAAGTTATGTTTCGTCAAAAGAGCTTAAAAGCATGGCTTAACCGAAAGGAGATTAAGTCATGGCTATAATCAAAAGATATATAAAGAAAAACGGACAGAAAAAAGTTTGCTATCAAGCACAGGTTTATGTCAAAGGTGTCCGCCAGAAGTGCAAAACCTTTAAAACTAAAACAGCGGCTTGTGTCTGGCATGACAAACAAAAAGAACAACTTTTAAAAAACCCTTCAGAAGCTTATCAGGAAAAACCAATTATGTTTTTTTCCGATTGTTTAAACCAATATCAGAAAGAAGCTCTTCCTTTATTGCAAAAGTCTTCACAGCAATCCTATGAGTTTCATTTTCGTTATTTTATGAAAGGTCCTCTTTCAAAAATTAAAATGGAGCATCTCAACGCCAAAGCTGTTCATGCTTGGATAAACTGGTTAAAAACACACCCTACAGCAAAAAACAAAGGAAGAAAGACTTTTATCCATGAGTTAAAAGCCCTTAGCACTATCTTGAATTGGTATCGCAATTTTGTGGATGAGGACTTTAATGTTCCTATTACAAAAAAACATCGGAAGTTGTGTTACTACAAGTCTGTTCCTCCCAAGCGTCCTGATTATTATGCAAGACCGGAGGAACTGAGAATATGGATAAAGTGGTTGAAGGAGCACAGAAGCAATCCTGTTTATTGGAGACTTGCAACCTTTATGCTTCTTACAGGGGCGAGAGTGGGTGAAGCCTGCGGGATGCTTTGGTCTGCTATAGATTTTGAGCAGAGAATGGCAAAGGTTATTCGGATAATAAGGTGGGATCACAATACAAGAAGACCTCACATTGAAGACAGGACAAAGACAGAAACTTCCGCCCGTTTGTTAATTCTTTCAGATGAGTTGATAAATATCCTGAAAGACATCAAAGCAGAACAACAGACAGAAGGTGAACTTGTTTTTACAGATACGCAAGGAGAGCCTTTAAAGTATCGTGCTATCCAATCCGCTTTTAATGCCGGTTTTGTAGCACTGAAACTCCCTTGGCGTTCAACTCATATATTAAGACACTCTTACGCCACAATGGCTTTAATGGCTACAAGGGATATGTCATCAGTACAGGCAAGCTTGGGACACACTTCCAGTCGGATGACGGAAAAGTATGCCAAAGTTATCGCCTTGTTGAATAGAGATACAGCAGAGAAAACAACAAAAGCTTTTAACCTGTTTGGAAATGAGTAGAAGAAAGTTTAAAACTTGATTCCCGCTTTCGCGGGAATGACGGGTATGCGGGAATTAACGGAACTATACGGGAATGACTGGTTTGTTTAAAAAGTGATATGAGAGATAAAAAATGAGGAGCTTTTTAAAAATCACAGCGAGAATCACAGCGTGATAAAATTTGAAAGAAAAAACTTAAGCAATACCAGGAGTTAAGAGAGAAAATGGCGTTCCCTACGGGAGATTAGAGATAGTTCTTAAAACATTAAAATAAGTTAAAACCCATATAAATTCACTCCTTTTTATCCCGCTGGTAACCGCTGATAACCGCTACTAACCGATAAATCCCGTCAAAATCCCGTCAAAAAATATTTTTAAGCGAGAAACCTTAATTGGATAAACTTATCTTTTACAAAGGCGGTCTATTTCAGTTGTGTAGTGAGGATAGGAAATCAATCCAATACCTTTAATATTTCCTCTTATGTTTCTGAAACGAGGTTTAAGCATACTGAAGTATATATCATTTTTTCCTTTTACAGCAGAAGCAACACTACCAGCTACATAGTCTGCTATTTGTATCAATGGATTATGGGATTCAAAAGAAAAATAAATAGAAGGTTCTAATAAACTAAGCACGATAGGTCTTTTACTTGGGGAACTCCAACTTTTTGAATGAAGAGTAGCTGTCTCTTTCCGAATGTTATAATATGTTTCGCTAAATGGAAAAGCCTCTTCTTTTCCCGGATAAGCTAGTATCATAGAGCCTCTGTGTTTGTTAGAAGATTGTCTTTCCGACATAAAGAACTCAAATCTCACAGATAGGTCATTTATAAGTTGAGAAGCCATTTTAGTAAAACTTAAATTTTTTGTTCCGTCATAGTATGCACTTATTAAAGTAACTTCAGAAGAAGAAATAAGAGAAACAACTTTTTTACGAAATTCATTTTGGTCTCTTATATTTTTTTGTGGAATATATCTTTTGTTATTCCCCGGATTAAATTTTATTGGGTCAAAAGGATTTAATTTGAAATTCTTTTTTAGTTTAAAAAGTTCTTCTATTAGAGTGTCTTCAGCAGACTCTTCAATAATAAGCCCACCCCATACCATATATTTAGGTTCATTAGGATTTCCACCCCACTTACTATCATCTAAGTAGAGGGTATATAGGCTCACTAAGGTATCATCAAGGTTGAGGGATTTTTATCAGCCCATTCTTTTTTAAAATCTGGCCGAGAGAAAGGTTTTTCTTGAGATACTGGCTTCAATGGAGGTGTTGGCAATTCAATAAAACCTTTAGGTGTTTTTATTGAAGGAAAAACGGGGTGACATTTTCCATTTGCACTTTCCACAAAACCAACACATTTTCCGCTCAAATCTCTTAAAATTCCATCATCAAACCATCCTCTTTGAGTGCCATTAAAATCATGCACTCTATCTTTTTCTATGTATCCTGCGTAGATGTTATGCCTACAACTTGCGAGATAGCTTTTTTTTACAATTCTTAAGGAAGGTGTGCCTTTTCGGTCAAAAATTACATTTTTCATCATTTTCTTATAATAATAGGTCTTTTAATCAGAGTCAAATTAGCCGATAATCGGCCTTTTTGGGCATCATTTATAACGCATTGTTATAGTATATATGATTAGATGCCTCCCCAAATGGGGGTCAGAACACTCTTTTTTTATTCTCTAAGTTCCTTACTGGTTCGCTTTTCCTCTCTTATTTTTTGTAACACTCTGGTCGCTTGCTTTGACCGGACAATTTTTCAAATTGTCCTCAAGAAAAAAATCAGTTCCTCCCTATTTTTTGATTCTCAAAAAATTGGTTGCCCTCCCATTTGTTTTCTTGCAAACCGCTCCCGTCGTTTTTCTTTTTTTTTAAGAGGGTAAGCGAGACAATTTTTAACCATAAAGGAGGAAACATGTCTAAAAGAGAAACAATTTACAATCAACTTACAGATTTAGCTTTTCAGGAGAGCATACCTTTTTGTTATCTATGTTATAAAAAAGCTCCAACTGGACGCTGTGATAACTGCGGATCTGATGACCTTATGAGGCTTATGGAAGGGGTCGGCTGTGAATATGACACAGATTGGGTCATTGAGCATATTCTTAAGGAACACTTAGAGCCTGTTAATCAAGCAGAAAGCTTTGAAAGTATGATTGAAGGCTGTTACCCCACAGAAACAAAAGTTGGCTGGCTGGAGCTTTCCACAGCGGATATTCTCAAAACAATGGACGAAGTATCTTGGGACATAGCTAAGGATGAGTATATTTCCAGCCTTGAAGAAGACGAGGAAGTTATGAGCTTTGACAATGGTTCAACCTATTATTGGGCTCACGATATAGAAAACCTGATTGAAGAAAAGCTAGAAAAGGAAGCCTCTTGAATAGAGATTTCTTTTAAGCAA
>JANQSX010000176.1 GCA_028279085.1 Bdellovibrionales bacterium | reverse complement strand
CCACAGTAATGGATTTTCTCTTTTAAGAAAAGTTTTTCAAAAAGATATACATAAATGGGAAGAGGAGCTACTCAAACCGACAGCATTATATGTTTCTCTAGCTTTAGAGTTGTTTAAGTTGGAAGGGTTAAAAGCTATGGCTCATATTACAGGTGGAGGAATGGATAACTTACTTAGAGTATTACCGCAAAACACCCAGGCAAAAATGAGGGTATGGAAAATCCCTGAACCTTTCAGGGAAGTAAAAAAAAGAGCGGAGATGGATTGGTTGGATATGATGAAAACTTTTAACTGTGGTGTGGGGTTGGTTTTAATTGTGTCTTCTTCCTCTTTTGAACGGGTGCGAAAGCTAGTGGAAATAAAAGGTTTTTCTTCTGTAGATTTAGGTGTTGTAGCTACTCAAAAACAACAAAACCCCTCTTGGCATATTATGGACTAGGGTATCTGATTTATAGGTTTTGCATAAAACTTTTTGATGGGTGTTTATGAAAAGTATAACAATTGTTTCTGCCTGGGGTCGGGGAGCTTATTTAGCTCATCAATTAAGGAAAAAGGGTTTTGAAGTCACTGTGTGGGATGTTACTTCTCTTTTACCCTCTCTTTCTTCAGCGGAAAAGGAAGGACCTTTTGGTGTTTTTTTACCGGACCATTTAACTGATTTACAAAGAAAGTATTTGTGTGAAAATAGTTTCTATCCTGTTCAACAGGGGTTCTCTGTTTTTACATCTCAAGGCCCTGTAGAATTTCGAGGTCCTTTAAAATCTTTTTTTATGGAAACACGAAAAGATTTTCAATCATGTCATTTCCCTCTATCTCATTCTTTTCCCTTGTCTAAAACAGAAAAAAAGACGGAGTTAAATTATAAAAACGTAGAAGATAATTCTCTACAGTTGTTTCTTATAGCGGCGGAATTAACGAACAGTTTTATATTCAGTGATAAAGAGAAAAAAAAGATTGTACTTTCTGCTCAAAAAGCTACCAGTGGAAAAGATATTTCTTTTTTAAAACTTAGCCCTCTTTTTTCTGAATATGTTTTAAGAGAGTCTTCTCAAAGAGATGCTGTGGAGTTAAAGGAGTCATTGTGTGAAGAAGGTGTAGAATGGATTGATATTTTTTCCACTCAAAAAGATAAAAATGCTTCATCAATAAATTTAAAAATCAGTAAAAAAAATATTCAATTACAATGGAATGAACAAGATAAGAACAGTCAATTTTTAATATGGACCCTCAGTGGACCGGAAACAAAGCGGTGTTTTTATAATGAAATGTCCTGGTTATTTCCTGATTGGAAAGAACCTGTGAAAATATGGAGACGATTTTCTTTATCATGGGATCAAAAGGGTTTTGAACACATTATACCCGCTTTACTACTGGTTTTGCCGAATTCTCAAAATGCACAAAAGAATACAGAAGATTTTTCCCTTTCTTCATCAAAAAAGAGCCAGGTAATGAGCATTAAGAAACATCCGGAGGCTGCCCATGCGGATTTATGGACTCTATGTCCTTATGGAGAACATTTGAATAAGTCATTTTTAACAGATTGTTTGCAGTTGGCGATGGAACAACTGCGTATTCTCTTTCCTGGTTTTTCTATGGAAGGTATTTTGCCGGATATAGAAGCTTGTCATGATTACTTCATTTTATATGAATCAAAAGACAAATTTCGGACGAGATGGTTTAAAAAGAAAGCCCCTCCTAATATTTTTCATTTGAATCCTGAAGCGACGGGAAAACTGGATGCGTATTCTCTTGTTCAGCAGTCTGATTTAATCTTTGAAAAGATTGTAAAGCTCTCCGGATAAAAAATCTGGACCGAATGTAAAAAGCCCTGTAAAGTGTGAAAGCGGATAATGGATGTTTCAATTATACATATAAGCTAGGTGAAAAGTAATTATGCTGGAAAGATACACAAGAAAAGAAATGGGTCGGATATGGACTCAGGAAAACCGTTTTCAAAAAATGCTGGAAGTGGAAAAAGCGGTGGCTCAAGCTCAAGGAGAGATGGGGTATATTCCTGCTGAAGCGGCTAAGGCTATTTTAGAAACAGCGGATTTTCGGCTGGATCAAATATTGGAAAATGAAAAAAAGACTCGTCACGATGTCACTGCTTTTGTGCAAGAAGTGGCCACTCATGTTGGCGGTTCTGCAGGGGCTTATGTGCATTGGGGACTGACTTCTTCTGACGTATTAGATTCGGCTTTGGCTTTGTTAATTCGTGAATCATTTGAAGTTTTAAAAAAATCTTTTTTGGATTTGAAAAAAGTTCTTTTAGAACAAAGTGAAAAGTATGCGGACACTCTTTGTTGTGGTCGCACACATGGAATGATGGCGGAACCTCTGACTTTCGGATTAAAACTGGCCGGTTTTTTAGTAGAGTTACAAAGACATGAAGAACGGGTATCTCAAGCCATTCAACAATCACTAGTGGGGAAATTTAGTGGAGCCGTAGGGGCCTATAGTGCACTTCCTCCGGAGCTGGAACAAAAAATTTGTAAGAGGCTTGGTTTATCCGTAGGGCCGGTAGCTACGCAAGTCATTCCCAGAG
>JANQSX010000248.1 GCA_028279085.1 Bdellovibrionales bacterium | reverse complement strand
AAATAAAGATAAAATCCACAATAACTTTATGTTAATAATTTGGTTCCTCCATATATAAAAAGCAAAAGAAAAAGATTCTAGCGATCCAGCTCTCCGGCGATAACATTCATACTTCCTAAAATGGAAATCACATCCGCCACTAAAGTTCCCTGAACTTGTTTAGGAAAAGACTGGTAAATAGCAAAACAAGGTGGACGCACTTTTAAGCGATAAGGCTGTCCGCTTCCATCACTAATAAGATAAAAACCTAATTCTCCATTAGCCCCTTCTGTAGCCGAATAAGTTTCCCCTACGGGCGGCCTTAATCCATTCATCACCAACATAAAGTGTTGCATAAGCCCTTCAATATTTCCATACACATCTTTTTTTTCAGGAAGGACAATGTCTTTATCTCTAATTGTATAGTCTCCAACGGGAATGTTAGGTGCCACTTGCTCAATAATCCTAATGGACTCGCGCATTTCCGCCACCCGCACTAAATAGCGATCATAGACATCTCCGGTTGTGCCGGTGGGTACATTAAAGTTTAATTCATCATAGCCATAATAAGGGTCTAATTTTCTTAAATCCAAGCTCATACCTGCCGCCCTCAGACAAGGACCTGTATATCCCCACTGAATAGCTTCCTCTATAGATAAAGCACCAATACCTTGTGTACGATCCATCCATATCCGATTTCCTGAGAGTAAAAGCTCCAGTTCATCTACTCCTTTTTTCATTTCTTCACAAAAAGCCAGTACATCCTTAGACCAATTCCTAGGGAGTTCCTGAGCCATACCTCCAACCCGTGTTAAAGAAACAGTGAGCCTAGCCCCACAAAGTTTTTCAAACAGCGTGTAAACTTTTTCACGATAAGTAAATAAATGAAAAAATCCGGTTAAAGCACCCAGATCAACAGCATTAGCTCCAATACAAACAATATGATCAATAATACGGGAAAGCTCACATAAAATGACTCTAATGGCCTGCGCCTTGGGAGGTACTTCAACGCCTAAGAGCTTTTCCACTGTCTTGCAATAACCCACATTGTTTATGGGAGCCGAGCAATAGTTAAGCCTGTCTGTATAAGGAATGACCTGATTATAAGGATGGGTCTCCGCCATTTTTTCAAAACAACGATGTAAATAACCAAGCTCCACACCAGCCCGATGCACTCTTTCCCCATCCATCTGAGCCATAATCCTCAAAGTCCCGTGAGTGGCGGGATGAGATGGACCTATATTTAAAGGGATTAAATCCTTGTCTTTATCCCCTTCCTCATCCCAATTAGGATCATTATCAAAATGAATGGGCAAAGCTTCCGTACAATGTTGTTGGTAATCAGCCGGATAGTCTTTTCTTAAAGGATGACCTTTAAACTGGTGATGAGTCAAAATTCTTTTCATGTTGGGGTGATTTTCAAATTCCACACCAAACATATCGTAAATTTCCCGCTCAAACCAATCAGCCGTTTTCCATATAAATTGAGCGGTGGGTATACACTCCCCCTCAGCCACAGGACTTTTTATTCTGAGTCGTAAAGCGTTTTTAGAGGAAAACAATTCATAAACAATTTCAAAACGCTTTTCCCTTTTAGGATAGTCCACACCGGACACATTCATTAAAAAATCAAACTGATTGCTATTTTTCAGATACTCCAACAAAGGTAAAACATTTGAGGGAGAAGTAACTAAGATATAATCTCCAAATTCTTCCCGAAAGTTAAAATCAGCACTTGGAAATTTTAGACGCAAATCTTCTTGAATGGATTTAAAAGATCGTTTCATTGCCATGCACCTGGTTTCCAGTTCTCCTTCCAGGGACGAGGAGCCTGATCAGTGATCATTTTCTGCACAACCATAACTCCATCCAAAACCGCTTCAGGAGTAGGAGGACAACCAGGAATATAAACATCCACAGGGATGATTTTATCCACTCCCTGTAAAACATGATAAGCACGATAAAAACCACCTGAACTAGCACAAGCTCCCATAGAGATAACAAATTTCGGTTCCAGCATTTGCTCATACACCCGAAGAATAACCGGCGCCATTTTTTCCGTAATTGTACCTGCTACAATCAATAAGTCAGATTGCCTGGGAGAAAAACGCACCACTTCCGCTCCAAAACGAGCAAGGTCATAACGAGGCCCCATGACCGACATCATTTCAATTCCACAACAGGCCGTTCCATAAGGCATAGGCCAAAGGGAATTTCTCTGTCCCCATGCCGCTATTTTTCGAGCTTGAGTCGTAAAAGCAAAAGAGCGGGTTTCTTCCACTAAAGCCCTTTGCCCCTGACTTTCTTCTGTTTTAGCTGTAATTTTTTGTTTTTGAACCATTATTAAAAATCCTAAAATGAGTCCTTGGAAATAAAAAAAAGTCCTGTTATTTTAAACCACCCAGGTTCTGGTTCTCCTATTTTAACTTCTCTCCAGAGCTTATAGGTTTTTCAATTTAGAGGAATCGGAGTTTTTAAAACAAGGCTAGTATACTGTGAATATAAAAACAAATCAATAAAACATCATGGGACAACATTTGAAAAAAACATCCATACCTCTTCGTCATCGCTCTTTCTTTAAAAATAGTAAAAGGTCTTCTTTGACTCGTCAAAGACAAAGATCAACGATATTACACCAGCTTATAGGAATAGTGAAAAGACACCCTGATGGCTTTGGTTTTTTTATTCCTGAAAATTCCTCTCACCCTGATGTGTACCTTCCCAGAAGGCAAATGCAAGGACTTATGAACAATGATAAAGTGCAAGTGGCTGTTTTCTCCCGCAAACACCGAAAAGGGCTTTTTTCAGGAAAAATTCTCAGGCTTATTGAAAGAAGACAAGACTATATAGTAGGCCAATATTGGCCTCTTTCCAATACAACCGGGCTTATTAGGGATGACAGCTTCCAATGGGGAGAAGATTCAAAAATTCGGCTGGATAAAAGTCAAAAAATTAAAAAAGGGGAATGGGTTCAAGCAAAAATTACCCATGGACCGGAAAGTACACAAGGACTAAATGGGAAAGTGGTTTGTTCTTTGGGATTTTTTCCAAAAGCCTTAGAAGATAATATTCGTATTGTGCAAAAACATAATATTCCCGCTTCTTTCCCAGAACCCTGTTTAAAAGAGGCAGAAAGTCTGTCAGAAAATATATCAAAAAATCTCTCTCATAGAAAAGATTTAAGAGCTTTTCCCTTTGTCACTATTGATGGAAAAACGGCCCAGGATTTTGATGATGCTATTTATGTATCCAATCACTCCACAGGTTGGATATTATATGTCGCTATTGCTGATGTCAGTCACTATGTAAAAAAAGACTCCGCACTAGACAAAGAAGCTTATAAAAGAGGAAATAGCACTTACTTTCCGAACTTCACACTCCCTATGCTTCCGGAAAAATTAAGTAACCATTTATGTTCCCTAAAGCCAAAAGAAGATCGCTTAGCTTTTGTGGTAGAAATACATTTTAATAAACAAGGGAAAAAAAGAAATACACAATTCTATGAAGCCCTCATTCAAAGCCATGCTCGTTTCAATTATGGAGAGGCTCAAGACATTATAGAACAAATGGAATGGCCAATACCCACTCCACCAAAAACCCAGGATGAAAAAATAAAACACTGTGTGGCAACAGCCGGAAAACTAGCTCAGATCCTATTAGAGTTACGTCTTAAAAATCATTTTATCAATCTGGAAATTCCTGAAACAGAAGTAAAACTCAACTCCTTGGGAGAACCGATGGATATCACCCAAAGCCACCGACTGTTTTCTCACCAGTTGATTGAAGAACTCATGCTGGCTGCTAACAAAGCGGTAGCCGAGTTTTTACAAAAAAATAAAATACCGGCTCTTTATCGTGTACATGATCCACCTAAAACAGAATCTCTAAAATTCTTAGAATCGTTCGTTCAAAGTATGGGTATCAAGATTCGTTTATCCGAATCAGAGCTGCAAAAAAAAATATCCTTTCTCATTGAACGATTTGCCGATCACTCGGCTGTTGATATTTTACAAATGCTGATTCTTCGTTCTCTTTCACAAGCTGTTTATAAAGCACATAATAAAAAACATTTCGGTTTAAATACTCAGTATTATACGCATTTCACCTCTCCTATTCGCCGCTATAGTGATCTGATTGTCCATCGCATTTTAAAAGCCACTCTAGATAAACAAAAACCACTCTATAAAAAACAGGAGTTAGAATCTATCGCAACACTCACCAGCTCATGCGAACAAAGATCCGTGAAAGCGGAAAGACAATTAAAAGACATAAAAAAAGCTCGATTTATAAAAAAACATTTAGGAGCGGAAATGGAGGGGATCATTAGTGGAGTCACTCGATTTGGATTTTTCGTTAAACTCAGATTATACGATATTGAAGGTTTGGTCCCTCTCAAAAGTTTACGAGGAGAGTGGAAGTTTGAAGAGTCCCGGCTTGAATTAAAATCAAAAGTTAAAGGAGAACGATTTAAAATGGGTGATCCAGTTGTTATTCAAGTCATTCATTCTAATATTGAGACAGGTCAAATTGATTTTGATTTAAAGACACATAAAGGAAAAGAAGCATCGAAACAAATTAAAAGATTAAAGAAACTGTCTTCTCATCCTACTAACTCCTCTCAAAATAATAAAAAGAGAAGGGGAAAAACAGCAAAAAAAGGTCTAGAAAAACGAAAGTTTTCATCAAAAGCATCTTCTACCTTCAAATCTAAATTTAAAAAAAAATTTAAAACAATGGAAAAAAGACCGATAAATCAGTCAGGAGGTTAATAAATGAACAATAACAACATTGTGATACGATTTCATGGAATAGAAAAAAAAGACAACCATCACCACTTGTCTGAATACTTAGAATCTTTGTTGCGTCATGCTCCTTCCAACTCTACCTGCCACCTGCATATTTTTAAAGAACCAAGAGCTTATCTGTGTAAATTAACTGTTCATTCAAATGTAAAAACTTTTTCATCCCAATCCAAAGATGAAACAATAAAAACCGCTTTAAAAACAGTTTTAAGAAATGTGAAAGAACAGATCGCTTATTGGAAAAAAAATCGCTCTTCAATGGAGCTAACCGGAGTCACTTCCATTACTCATCTCAATCTCAATGAATTGGATGATGAAGAGGAAGAACTATCTCCTTTCAAACAATCTGCATAAAAAATGCCATTACAAACTTTCTACCTTGTTATTCCAGACTTGATCCGGAATCCAGTAAACTGAAAGCCATTTTGATGGCTTTCACTATTCCAGCGAAGCCTCGTCATTCCGGCGAAGCCTCGTCATTCCGGCGTA
>JANQSX010000247.1 GCA_028279085.1 Bdellovibrionales bacterium | reverse complement strand
CTTCTGATAATAAAACATAAGACTCCATATCCGCTTCATATATTTTTAAAGCCCTTTTAGCATATCGAATCGCTTGATTGTAATTCCCCTTTTTCAAAGCTAAATGAGCTTTCCCACGATATAACTCATAACTCCTGGGTACTTTTCTGAAAGCTATTTGAAGAATTTTTTCCGCATTATAAAAATCATATTGTTCAGAGTAATATTCCGCCATTAATACATAAGCTTCCATCATAACTGGATTGGCATTAACTGCTTTTTTCAACCACTTAATAGCTTGATCAGAAAAACTTAAAGTCCAGTAACATTTTGCAATTTTTACAGCTACCATGGCGTTTTTTTCTCCATCCACTTTAAAAGCTTCCTCATAATATCCAATAGCCGCCCGACACTTATTATCCAACACCAATTGATCCCCTTCATAAACTAGCTGATCACTTTTTACTCGTGTCTGTTTTAATTTTTTTACACCTCCAATTTGAATAACCAAGTTTCGGCTAGCCTGATGAGCCGGATTGTAACTATAAGCTAATTGAGCATACTTTACAGCTTCTGCTGAATTACCCTTTTTTATATTAATTTCCGCCAGCCCAAAATAAGCTTCTGAAAGAATTTGATTAGAAATGATATCAGGATAGCTCAAAGCTATTTTCAAATTATTTTCCGCTTTTTCCGTTTTATTAAAGTGTTTATACTCTATTAAGCTGACTTTAATTTTAGCAGCCTTATGTGTCGGATTTAAATTAATAATTTCCTTATACACAGATAAAGCTTCCGATACTTTGTTTTGTTTCATAAAAACTTCAGCTATTAAGACATAAGGAGCGACCCATTTTGGAAAAATTTTCTGAACAGAACTTAAATAACTTATCATAGTTGTATAATCATTTAAATAGTATAATACCCTGGCTTTTAAATAATAAAAAAACGGTGTAATATTATGAGACTCCGCATCCTGTGCAGTTCCACTTAATCCATCTAATGAGCTTTCCACCATTGTTTTAGCATCTTCATATTTTCCTTTAATAATTAAACCAACAGAGTGACACAAACCGGATCGAACACCCCCTTTATTTAAAACAGAAGTTTTATGAATTAAGTGGGAAATGACTTTCATAGACTTAAGATCTTTCTTAGTAAAAGGCCACAATTCCAGATAAACCAAACAAAGCATAGCCATCGCATAGGTATTTTTAATATCTCCTTCTACAGCTTGTACTAATAAACTCTGAGCTTTAATATAAGATGAAGTGGTACTACGTAAATATTGTACAGTACCTTTCTTAATAAAAAAATCTAGCTGCTCTTTAGATATAGCAACCCCGGTTTCTTTAGGTTTTTTCAGTTCAATATATTCCTGGTCGATTTGTCGTTTCTTTTCATCCTGGGGCAATAAAAACACCAATAAAATGATGATAAACAAAAAAGACAACATCCATTTTTTTTTCTTCTTAAAACTAGAAAACAAGCCTTCCTTTTTTTCTATTTCATCATCTAGAGGTAATTCATCTTCTGAATGAGACTCCTCTTCCATAGTTTCATAATAAACAACCGTTTTTTCTTTAAAGGATCCTTCTTGCTGCTTTGCTCTAGATCGGACAGTACTCCTTCGTTTTTTTTTTCTTCTTTTCTTTCGGATATCTTTTAATTCACTAATATCCGCAACCACGGTTGCAGAGGAAATACTGTCAGAACTTAAATAAGATTCTTTGCTAGAGGTAGAATCGGTAGTATGATGTAAATCTTTTTTACTCTCATCATCAGTGTCAGATAACTCTTGCAATAGTTGCTCATAAAATACAGGTTCAACAGATATAGGCTTCCATCTACCCCCTGGATACACAGCAATAGTTTCTTCACCGTGAATGACTTTATCTTTTATGAGTTGGATAATTTCTTTTGCAGATAAAGGCCCATGAATACGACCACTTTTATATTTAAGAAGCCATAATTTTGTCTGACTCATATCTTATATACTCTATCATATTCCTGTTTTCTTCTGAAAACATTTTATTTAGGATCTATTCTAACTAGAAGAGTCTATTTTAGTCTTTTAATATTTGCACCTAAAGAAGATAATTTTTTTTCTAAATGTTCATATCCTCTGTCCAAGTGATAGATTCTATGTACAAGGGTTTCTCCACGAGCCACTAGAGCCGCTAAAATCAAACAAGCACTAGCTCGAAGATCAGTAGCTGTTACTGGCGCTCCTTGTAAAAGGCTCCCTCCTTTTACTAAAGCTGTATGAGTATCTAAGTGAATATCAGCTCCCAACCGCACCAACTCTTGAATATGCATAAAACGATTTTCAAAAATAGTTTCCCGAATTGTTGAACTGGAACCAGGTTTCGCTTGTGTCATTAAAGCCATAAATTGAGCTTGAAGATCTGTGGGAAAACCGGGATAAGGAGATGTTACAATATTCACCGATGAAAAATCGGATGGAGCAGATAGTTCAATAGAGTTTTCATCTACTTTTATAAAAAAACCCGCCTCTTCTAATTTTAAAAGAACGGCATCCAAATGTCTTGGTACACAAGAGGAAATACAAATATTTCCTCTTGTAATAGCACCAGCTAAAAGTAAAGTACCTGCTTCAATACGATCAGGAATAACTGTATGTTCTGTAGGGTATAAAATTCTTTTGGGAGTAATACAAATTAAATCAGTTCCTGCACCTTGAATATCAGCTCCCATCTTATTTAAATATTCCGCTAGATCTACAATTTCCGGTTCTCTTGCCGCATTCTCAATAAAAGTAGGTCCTTCTGCCAAACAGGCCGCCATCATAAGATTTTCCGTCCCACCCACAGTTGGATAATCAAGTAAAATCCGTGTTCCCTTTAACCTACCTTTTACACGAGCTACAATGAGTCCCCGAATCAGCTCAATATGAGCTCCCATTTGTCTAAGACCTTTTAAATGTAAATCGACAGCTCTCGTTCCTATAGCACATCCACCAGGTAAACTGACTTCCGCTGAACCATGCTTGGCCAATAAAGGTCCTAAAGAGAGAATTCCGGCCCTCATTTGACGCACTAGTTGATAAGGAGCTTTTATAGATTGCAGTTTTTTTTGTTTTTTTATTTTTAAAGAATTTTCTTCTCTTTTAATCTCACAACCAAAGTATTTTAATAATAAACAAGTTGTTTCCACATCTTTTAAAAAAGGAACATTATGAAATATATGTTCTCCTTCTACTAATAAACTGGAAAAAAGCAAAGGCAAAACGGCGTTTTTTGAACCACTCACCTTTACTGTTCCTCTTAACTTTTTACCACCTATAATACTAATTTTATCCATAGCATTTTTGATATTGAATAACACGAAAATGACCTAACAGATCCTTGAACATGGCTTTTTTACGCATTTTATTTACTGTACACCTTAGAGAGGATACATCTTGTCCAACACCTACTTCAAAAAAATACATTCCTCCTGGTCTCAGTAAATAAGAGGCTACTTTTAACCAGGAATGGATATGATACATCCCTTGTTCTCCTGAAAAGAGAGCTTCAGGTGGCTCAAAAGAAACCACATTTTTTTCCACCCTATTATCATTAAAAGCAATATATGGAGGATTAGCTACAATTAAATCTACAGGCGTACTTATAAATAGCGCTTCTTTATCTAAATCAGAAACATTCTTATTTAAAAAAATCACTCTATCTGTCATACCTCTGTTTTTTGCATTTATTTTACTAACCTGTAAAGCTTCCGTATTTATATCAACTGAAATCAAACGCGCTTTAGGAAAAAAAGCAAGAAGACTTAAACCTATACAACCACTCCCGCAGCCAAAATCTATTATATTTAACTCTTCTTGATGATTCCAGTGTGACAATACAGAAGAAACAAGAGTTTCCGTTTCCGGTCTAGGGATAAAAACTCCTGATTTTACAAAAAAATCATATCCATAAAATTCCTGTTTCTCAAGTATATAAGCCATAGGTATTCCTATCTTCCTAAGATTAAATAAAGATTGAAACTGCTTCATCTGTTTTTTATTTAAAAGCTGATCCCAGTGCGTATACAAATATGTTTTATCACAATGCAATACCTGACTTAAAAGTAACTCTATATCCTGTCTTACAGAATGGCTAGTTAACAGATTACAATTCCGAGATTGAATTAAATTTCCCACTGTTATAGATTTATTCATTTTCCGCAAAATACTCTTCCGTTTGTTTGACTTTTAAAGATTCAATCATTTGATCTAACTCCCCCGACATTAATTGATCTAGATGATATAAAGTTAACCCTGTACGATGATCCGTTACACGTGATTGAGGAAAATTATATGTCCTTATTTTCTCAGAACGATCTCCCGTACCTATTTGAGACATTCGTGTTTGTGATTCCGTTTCCTTTTTCTTTTTCACTTCTAAATCATATAAACGAGCATAGAGCACTTTCATGGCTTTTTCTTTATTAGCATGTTGTGATTTCTCATCCTGACATTGTACGATGATTTTAGTTGGTAAATGTACCATCCGTATAGCACTATCTGTGGTATTTACATGTTGTCCCCCTGAACCACTAGATCGAAAAGTATCTACCCGTATATCTGAAGATTTTATTTGGATTACTGTTGCATCCACAGAAGGCAAAACCACTACAGTTACAGTGGAAGTATGCACTCGACCTTGGGTTTCCGTTTTTGGAACTCTTTGTACCCGATGCACTCCACTTTCATGCTTCAAGCTTTCATACACATGAGAGCCAGAAACAGAAAATATAATTTCTTTAAACCCTCCATTATTCCCGGAGGAAGAAGATATAATTTCCACTTTCCATTTTTTTTTATCCGCATAATGTGAATACATGATGAATAAGTCATGACAAAACAAGCTGGCTTCATCACCACCAGCCGCTGGCCGAATTTCCATAATAACATTTTTACTATCTAAAGGATCCTTCGGAACCAGAGCTTGTTTTAATTTTATAAGTAAAAGGTTTTTCTTTTTCCCTAAAAGATCTATTTCCTCTTTAGCTAAGTCTATGAGATCCTTATCTTCTTTTCCTTCAGATAAAACGGTTTCATAGGTTTGGATATTCTTTTCTATATCTTGATACTGTTTATACAGTTTAACCGTTTTTCCAAGAGATGAATACTCCCTCATCCATTCCGCTCTTTCTTCTACCCCAGAGGAAAAAGACACATTTTGCAGGCGGTCTTCTAGAAATTGATACCTGGATTGTATTTCATTTAGTTTTTTAAACATCTGTTATTTTTGTGGTTTAACCACTCATATTATCTAAAAAATCCTGATTATTTTTGGCTTTTTTTAGTTTATCTAAGAGAAACTCCATACTATCCACTACATTCATAGGAGCTAATACTTTACGAAGAATTAAGAGACGATTCAGTTCCTTTTCCTGAATAAGAAGATCTTCTTTCCTTGTTCCTGATTTATTAATATCCATACAAGGGAAAATTCTTCTTTCCATTAGTTTTCTATCCAAATGAATTTCTGAATTACCGGTTCCTTTAAATTCTTCAAAAATCACTTCATCCATTCGGGAACCTGTATCTATTAAAGCAGTAGCAATAATCGTTAAGCTTCCCCCTTCTTCTATATTACGAGCAGCTCCAAAAAATCTTTTTGGTTTATGAAGAGCACTGGAATCCACTCCACCGGAAAGAATTTTACCAGAAGGTGGTACTACTGTATTATAAGCGCGTGCTAAACGAGTAATAGAGTCTAGCAAAATAACCACATCTTTTTTATGTTCTACCAACCTTTTTGCTTTTTCAATCACCATTTCTGCTACTTGCACGTGACGTGTGGGCGGGTCATCAAAAGTAGAGGAAATCACCTCCCCTTTTACATTTCTAAGCATATCAGTCACTTCTTCTGGACGCTCATCAATCAACAGAACAATTAAAAATACCTCTTCATGATTTTTGGATATAGCATTAGCAATATTTTGAAGTAAAACGGTTTTACCGGTTCGGGGAGGAGCTACAATCAGAGCCCTTTGCCCTTTCCCTAAGGGCGCCATCAAATTCACTACTCGTGTAGTGTATTCTGCCGGACTCCACTCAAGACTTAGTCTTTCCTCTGGATAAAGAGGAGTTAAATTGTCAAATAAAATTTTCTCTTTGGAACGATCGGAGGATTCAAAATTAACACTATCTACTTTGAGAAGGGCAAAATATTTTTCAGCAGACTTATATTTTTCAGCAGACTTAGGAGGACGGATAGTTCCAGTCACGCTATCTCCTGTTCTTAGTCCTACACGACGAATTTGAGAATGACTGACATAAATATCGTCAATACCAGGCAAATAATTATAATCCGGTGAACGTAAAAAACCATATCCATCCGGTAGTATTTCCAACACTCCTTCTCCATAAATATCTTCTAATTGAGCGGCTCTTTTTAGTATTTCAAAGACCATGTCCTGTCTTTTCATACCTGCTGGACTCTCAATTTTGAATTTTTGAGCTAAAGTCATCACTTCTCTAATATCCTTAGATCTAAGATTTTTAAAATCTAGAGCTTTTCGTTCTTGTTCCGTCAAATTGATATCAGAGAGATCCACCTCTTCATTAGGATGAGAAGCACTATGTTCTTCTCGAAAAGAACGGGAGTGGGATCGGGAGTTGTCTTTATTACCGCCGTTAGTATCTCCATTAGATCCATTATTTTCATTTCCATTATTGTTTCGATATCGCCCACGAGACCGGGCCGACGCTGATCGACGATGGTTTTTTCTTTCATTGGAAGAAAAACTATCTCCTCCTTTTTTAGAAGGATACATTTTACTAGTTTTATCTGGCTCAGAATTACTCATACTTTAACTTTATAATTATTGATTAAACAGAAAAAAATAGACTTTTTTATCTTCCTGATTTTTATTAAACCTCTTTATATATAGACATAACTGAATAACTAAAAACAAGCCGATGCGGTTTAATTGTTCTTTTCCATTGGATAATTTATTGAAAATACTAACATTTTATGAAAATTAAAATCGGCTTTAATTAAAGAAGCAGACCTTAATAAGATAACATAAAAATCATATCTGGTTAAAACTTTATCTGTCAATCTTTATTT
>JANQSX010000240.1 GCA_028279085.1 Bdellovibrionales bacterium | reverse complement strand
ACACCTACCGTATCTCTTAAAATCCGCATAAATTCCCCTTGAGGCAGAGGGTGAGGAGCACATAAATTAACAGGTCCCTTTATAGATTCATTTTTTAATAAAAATCTCATTGAATTAACAAAGTCGGATTCATGAATCCATGAAATCATTTGCTTTCCACTAGCTACAGTACCTCCCAAACCCCAGCGACTGAGTTTCAAAAATATATCAAAAGCCGATCCTTTCTGTAAGCCCATTACAACACCACAACGAACAAGCACTTTTCTGGTTTTATCTGTTGGAAATGAGTCCATTGCTTTCTCCCAGTCCTGTGCTAATTCTGAAATTCTTTTCCACACTCTGGGAATTTCCGGATCTTCTCCAATTCGTCCATTTTCTTCGTCATTAGGAGTATCAAAAGTATGAGCATAAATAGCTGCAGTACTCATCTGAATCCATAGTGGTGGTGGTTTTTGAGCTTGCTTAATCGCCTGCCCCACCACCTCTGTAGATAATACCCTGGAATCCCTTAATATTTTTAATATCTTATCTGTATAAAAACACTTTACACTTTTACCTGTCATGTTGATAACAACATCAGCTCCATCAATTTCCCTAGCCCACTCTCCTAACGTATGAGCATCCCAAGGAACAAGCCGAATTGAACTGTCAACCATTTCACTTCTTCCACCACGGCTTAACACAACTAACTCATGTTTTTCAGAATCAGAAAGAAAAGACTTAATGAGTAATTGCCCAAGAAATCCAGTGCCTCCAGGAATAACTATTTTCATTTTTATCTCTCTCCAATCATCACGGATATAAACTTGCCTATAAAATATACAATTACCTATAGAGTGACAACTTACAGCATTAAGATTTTTGATTTTTTCTCCTCTGAATGCCTTTTTTATCTTTTTTCACCCCTTTTTACTAAATAATATAAGAAGTTTCACTGACATTATCTAAATATGTAGATTATATTATGCAACAGGAATACAAAAAATGACAGCAATACAACTCTACTATGTGAATACTGTTTTGGGGATATCTTCAATCATCCAGCCACGAGAAATTCGTTCCATTTATCGTATACATCCATCTTCAACAAAACCGACTGACTTTTTATTTTTTTGTCATCAATTACATACAGAAGAAGAAAAAAAACTTATTCAAAAAATAGGAAAAACTCTTAGCCCCTATGAAAATCGAATTGTAGAAATATTGACTGATCCTATAGAAAAAAGAGAACTTGTATCAAATACTGCATACTCTGAATCAACTCTCAACAAAGTGATGAAAAACTTACTAACCCGGTTTTTACCAAAAGGCTTTATTATTTTCGGTTCCGACTTAGCTATTCACTTAACTTCCACAAAAAAAACAACAGAAAAAGTAGTGGAAACGATTCCCATTAGTAATCATCAAGAACAGTCTATTCCTGGATGCGTGCTACACTCAGTACGTGACATGGTCGGCTCTCCAAACTCAGCTAAGATACAAGAAAGAAAAAAACAAACTTGGAATAATTTAAAAAAATTCCTGCAAAAATAAGTGTTCAAATTCCGAAAAACTTCAAAATAAAACCTGCAAAAAAATACATTAAATAAGGGAAAGAATCCTGCCGAAAGTAATAGTATGAGCCAGGATAATAAAAGCACTGTATTTGAGTCAGCTATTAAAAACTTCTTAGCCCCGATATGGGGGCTTCTGAAAGACGAAA
>JANQSX010000234.1 GCA_028279085.1 Bdellovibrionales bacterium | reverse complement strand
CAAGGTAAAGTGTCCGTCGGACACTTTACCTTGCGGGGAATCCGCTTTCTGATGCAGAGAAGGCCGTTATAAGGCGGGAGTTAGCACCAGGGATTGGTGTTCGGTTTTAACTTAGTATGTGGCGATACAGAAGAATAACAGAATCTCAAGAGTACAAATCTAAATTTTGGCTGCTTTATTGGGTATTTTTGGATTCCTTATTTACACTCTATTTATAATAACGAAACAGAGGAATATCATTCTAAAATGAACTTTCATCTATTTAATGAAGATTTTTTAAAAGGAGTGGATCGTTTAAAAGAAAACTCCATAGACCTTGTGATAGCTGATCCCCCTTACTCATTGGGTAAAGACTACGGTAATGATTCAGATAAAAAATCACCCAAGGATTTTCTCAATTGGACAAAGGAATGGATCACGGCGGTTGAACCTAAAATAAAAGAAACGGGTAGTTTATACATATTTACGACATGGAGGTTTGCACCGGAAATATTCTCTTTTATGAAAACAAAATTTTTAATGATCAATGAAATTATTTGGGATCGTAAAGTGCCCAGCATGGGAGGATCCACAAGAAGATTTTCTTCGGTGCATGATACAATCGGTTTTTTTGCAAAATCCAAAGACTACTACTTTGATATAGACTCCGTTCGGGTGCCTTATGATCCGGATACGAAAAAAGCTAGAACCCGATCTATTTTTGTAGGTAAAAAGTGGTTGGAAATGGGCTATAACCCTAAAGATGTTTGGAGCGTATCAAGACTTCACAAAATCCACCGAGAGCGGGAAAATCATCCTACGCAAAAACCTCTTAAGATCATTGAAAGAATTGTGAAAGCCAGCTCTCCGGAAAATGGGGTGGTTTTAGATCCCTTTGCCGGTTCCGGCACTAGCTTGGTGGCTTGCCTTTTAAATAACAGGCAGTGTTTGGCTTATGAAATCAACCCTGAATATTGTTCCATTATCAAAAAGCGTCTTCAGAGAATCAAAAAACAGGAAAAATTAAATTTAGAGATTAGTTTCGTTTAACACAAACATTTCGCAATACTTTTATAGTGACAGATTCCATTAAAACCCGTAAAAGAAGTGAAATCATAAGTTTGGAGTGAATAATGGAACTGACTCATCTTCTTCCTCAAAAAACACTTTTTATTGTTTTTGGGGTGATTATTTTTTACTTTTTATTTGTTACCTGTATGGGTGTTTATTTTTCCAGGTTCAGTTCAAATATTAATGACTTTTTTTTCAGTGGCCAGCGATTCTCCTGGTGGCTTCCCGCTTTTAGTATGGTGGCGACGGGTATTGGTTCTTATAGCTATCTTAAATATTCTCAACAGGGTTTTAATACCGGAATGAGCAGCACCATGGTGTATATGAATGAATGGTTTGTACTTCCTATATTCGTGTTCGCCTGGCTTCCTGTTTTATATTATAATCGTATTAAATCAGTTCCGGAATATTTTGAAAGACGATTCAACCGTACGGCTCGATATGTAGCCGTTGTCTTAATCCTTGCTTATATTTTTTATTACATTGGCTATAATCTTTATACTATCGGTTTAGCCTTGGATGGGCTCTTCGGTTTTCGCCCTATTTACACAGTTCCTTTGGTTACTTTTATTTTAGGTTTTTATGTCACCTGCGGTGGTCAGACAGCGGTGATCTTAACCGATCTTTTTCAAGGTTTTATGTTATATGTAGCCGGTTTTCTTATAGTGGGTTTTGGTCTTTATGCCTTGGGCGGACTAGGGGAATTTTGGTCTTATCTACCTCTTAGTCATCGCCTGCCTTTTACTTCTTTGAATGCAAATCCCAGTTTTAATTCTGTAGGGGTTTTTTGGGGAGACGCTTTAGTGGGAAGTGCGGCCTTTTTGTTTATGAACCAAGGAGTGCTTATGCGCTTTCTTTCTGTCAGAAGTGTTAAGCAGGCTCGTATTACGGCATTGTTTAATGTACTGATTTGTTTGCCTCTTTCCGCCATTACAGTGGGAGTGGCCGGTTGGATTGCCAAGTCCATGATCACTAAACAAAATAGTGTTGATTCCTCTCTTTTAAATTATGAGACTTTAACGGTAACGGACACTTACCATGTATTTATAAATGTGGCATTTGAAGTATTAAAACAACATGAGTTGCTTTTGGGATTGGTGATTGCCGCTTTGTTAGCCGCCTTAATGTCCACAGTGGATACTTTGATCAATGCTTCAGCCGCTATAGGTGTATATGATATTTACAAGCCTCTAGTAAATCCTAACAAAGATGAAAAACATTATCTAAGAGTGGCACGCTTTGCTTCAGCCCTGGTCATAGGAATCAGTCTTCTTTTAGTAATTTGGTTTTTTCAACAAAAGGGCACTTTAATGGCTATTCACTATAAGGGAATTATGACGATTATTCCTCCGGTGGTCACGACCGTGTTTATAGCTCTTTTCTGGAGGCGATTTGATGCTTTTTCCGCTGTTTTAGCAATGATAATAGGAGGAGCAACTACTATTTTAACCGGTATATTTCCTGAACCGGTGATGTACTTGAGAAGCTTTTTTATGGGGGCGGAGTTGGGAGATCCTATTTATTTTCGAGCGGTTTTCGGAGCTATTTTAACAACAGTTATAGGGGTAACTGTTTGTCTTTGTCGCTCTTCTTCTAAAAAAGCATCTAAAGAAGTAGAAGGACTAACAGCAGATACTTTAGATAAAGCAATGATCTTTTTTAAAGGCGGTACTCCTAATTTAGAACCAAGTCAAAAAGTAAAAAACTTAAAGCTGTCTTTGGATTCAGAACTCAATCGGGGAGAAATTTGTTTATCTCAAGAAGTTTGTGATCTCTTAAAGGCGAAGTTGGGGGATAATATTTATGTGTCTGATAATCGTTGGTGGCTGGGAGGCATTCGCTCCGGACACTTTAAATTAAAAGGAATACATAATCAAAATGAAGAAATACTACTACTGTCTGAGGAGAGTGTTCAAAGAGCTTATATGATTTTAAACAAAAAAGTTTTTGTGGAAAAAATTATATAGTAAGTTCTTGTCATTCCTGGATACTCGTCATTCCGGCGAAGGCCGGAATCCAGAAAAAACTACAACCATCGCTCTGGATTCCGGATCAAGTCCGGAATGACTAAAATCAAATTACTGTTTTAAAAAGTTATTTCTAATCCACTGATCTAAGCTGTAGCGGTTTCCTCCAACAATAGTAAAATACAAAAATCCAACGGCATATAAAAGAGCTAACTCTTTTTTTGCAAAAGGATCTGCAAAATGAAAAATCAAACCGGCTACAAGCATGGTTATTAAAATATTAAAAGCTGCAAAGCGAGTAAAGAGTCCTAACATTAATAAAATGGCACAAAAAAACTCAGCAAAGGTTGCCAAACTTAGACTAAGGGTTGAACCAATCCCTAAAGGATCAGGAAACATTTCAGATTTTTCCGAAAAAGAAGATAGCTTTCCCCATCCGTGTGTGAGCATAAAAGCTCCTAAAACAAGCCGTAATGTAAGTTCTGCACCATCTCTATAAAAATTTGAAGCTGTATCAAAAAGACAATTTTTTATTTTTTTTATACACATTTTTTACCTCCTTATTTTTTGGAGAAGCCTGTTTATTTTTTAGTGTAGTATTTATAGTGTAATAATTACAAATTAATATACTTTTGACGGTTCGCAATACCTTATTACAGGGACTTAAGACAGGAAATAAATAACTTTGAATAGAACTATTGGGGAAAAAACCTATTTTCTGTAAAA
This sequence comes from Bdellovibrionales bacterium, assembly GCA_028279085.1. Classification (GTDB taxonomy): domain Bacteria; phylum Bdellovibrionota; class Bdellovibrionia; order Bdellovibrionales; family UBA1609; genus JANQSP01. The sequence goes on along the minus strand of JANQSX010000234.1, from coordinate 5,139 downwards.
TTTTAGTGTATGAAATGCTTGTCTATTGATATTTTTACTACTTTAGGAATAGTATAGATTGTGGATTGTTGATGTAGATAGTAAAGTTTAATTTAAGTAAATGGAGCTATTTTACGATACGTGTGTTTTACAAAAATAAAAACAGGGGGGAATATGAAGTTTTTAATTTTGCCGGTTTTGTTTATCAGTTTAAGCTTTATTTCTTGTGGGAGAAAAGTTGAGAACATAAAGAAGAGAACGGAGAAACAAGGTCGTTTACAGTTTGTGAATGACGATGCGGTGAATGTGAACGAAGTAAATGTGGAAAATATTTATCAGAAAATATCGTTCAATTTTATTAATAGGAAACGGAGTACAAGAACAATACAACCTATTTGTCGTGGTATTGAAGGATGTTTGAGTGTTTGTAAACATCTTCAGTACCCTAAATGTAAGCAACTCTCTGTGGATCAGGTTATTTCTGTTTGGTCCAATCAAATTATTTCATACGATAATTGGGAACAGGCTCAAAGTGATTTAAAACTCATTGCGACAAAATTAGATGTATCTGATTTTTTACAAATAGTTGATGAAGATAATCAAATAGTCCAAGCTTTGTTTAACTTAAATACTTCAGCTAGATGTCCTGTTAATGATGCTGAGCACATTCGCTATAGTTATAGACCTTCAGCGTCTCTTTATTATTTAGAAAATAATATGCAGGGCTCTGATGTTGAGATTCATCCTGAGTCAACTGATGGTTCGGAAGCTGCTGCCGATGCGGGAGCTGCCGGTGATGCTGCTGCCAAGCAAGCGGAAGCTGATGCAGGAGCTGCTGATGCGGGGGCTGCTGATGCAGGAGCTGCTGATGCGGGAGCTGCCGGTGATGATGTTGCCGAGCAAGCGGAAGCTGATGCAGGAGCCGCTGATGCAGGAGCTGCTGATGCGGGAGCTGCCGGTGATGATGCCCAAGCGGAAGCTGATGCAGGAGCCGCTGATGCAGGAGCTGCTGATGCGGGAGCTGCTGATGCAGGAGTTGCTGATGCGGGAGCTGCCGGTGATGCTGCCCAAGCGGAAGCTGATAATGCAGATTGTGTGCCCAAAGTTGATTTTGCTGCAATTGCTAATGCACCAGAAGGCCAATCACAAATAAAAGAGTGTCCAAAATCTTCCGGTGTTCAGTTTAAAATTGTTGCCGGTCAGGATCAGAATGAGGATGACAAATCTGATGAAGCGGCAGCAGTTCCTCCTGAAACAGTTGAGCCTGAAGCTGATGATCCTGTAGAGCATGAAGCGGCAGCGGCGCAACAGATGCCAAGTAGAAAAAAGATTATGGATGGTTCAGTTATTCCGTTTAACCTGCAAGTATTTGCCGGTTTTATTAAACAATGTTTTGGTCACAACACTAGAACTTTTAGTGAAGTAGCTGCCGAAATCGAAAATCAAAAAGCTTTTGAGATTGGTCATCAGGTTATTACTAAAGCTTGTAGTGGAAATAGTGAGTGTGTCCGCTTGGCTTATTGTTCAATAGATTCTGAATTAGTTTGGGATCAATTACCGGACGCTGTAATAGAGCTTGGGTGTGAATACGATAGCTTTACAGAAATGTTGCCGTAGTTATATGAATACCTTATAAACTCCGGTTGATATTCTATTTCGTATAGAGCATATCGTATTTTCTGAAGCTTTCAGAAAAGGGGAAAAGCTTGTCAATGTGACAAAGAGAGGAAATGATACAATATAAACCTTTATCCTCTTCCTCTGTAATTGATTTGGTAGTGCCAGGATCTCCTGTAACAATAGATCAAATTCAAAAAGCAGTTCAACAGGTGGAAGCCTTGGGTTTTAAGGTGCGCATCCCCTCAACCTCTTATTTACGTTTATTATTAACTTCTTATTCTAAAGGTCAGCTTTCCACATCTGATTACAATAAAAATAAATTTAAGCATTTAAAAAAAGCTTTAGTAGCTCCTGATTCAGAGGCTGTTTGGTGTATCAGAGGGGGGTATGGCAGTCAGAAACTAATGCCTTTTTTAATGAAAATGAAGAGGCCGACAAAACCGAAAGTTTTTATCGGTTATAGTGATGCTACAGTTTTGCAAATGTTCTTCAATTTGAAATGGAAGTGGCCGGTTTTACATTTTCCGGTTTTGGTGCATATAAAAGATTGTTCTTCCGCTTCTTTAAAGAGGTTTAAACATTTAGTTCAAGGCACTCAAAAAAACCAGAGCTTTTCCCGTTTAAAGTTGCTAAACAACAAGTATACGGGTGCGAGAAAAATTCACTCTTGTCTGACAGGAGGAAACTTAACACTTATTCAATCTTCTATTGGTACTCCTTGGGCGGGTTCTTTTCAAAGTAAAGTTTTGTTTTTAGAGGATATAGGGGAAACAGCTTATCGTTTGGATCGGGCCTTGTGGCAAATGTTAAATGCAGGAGTGTTTAAAGGAGTAAAAGCCGTCGTCTTAGGAGATTTTATTTCTTCTGATTTAAAAAACAATCGATCTCAGATAAAAAAAGTTTTTCAATCTTTTGCTTCCCATGTTGCTTTTCCTGTGGTGGAAGGGATCCCATGTGGACATGGTTCAAAGAAAGAAGCTTTGCCTTTTTTAACTTCTTGCTCTCTAAAAATTCAATCACAGGGAAAAGCCAGTTTGCACATTGCCAGCCCTTTCAATTAAGTGATTTTTAATAATGAGCTATTTATTGTATTAATATTTGGTGTTTTGAAAATATGAGGTTAGAGTAAAAAGATAAAGGGTCGTGACATCGTGACACAGTGACAGGTCGCGACACAGGTCGCGACAGCGACATTTAAGTAACTTGGTATTGACAGGAGTTTTTTTATGAGAAGCATTTTTACATACATACATACATACATACATACATACATACATACATACATACATTAAGATATATGCGTGCCTTTTAAAGAGGTTGGTCACCGGTCTTTTTAAGAAATTCGGATGTTGTAAAAATCATCAGGGTATTTTGCTTATAGAAATACTGATCGCTGTTGTTCTTTTTTCTATATTATCACTTGGTTTGATGAGGACACTGGGCATTTCCCTGATGTCCGCAAATGTGGTTAACTCTATTTTGGGAGAACAAGACTTGAGGGTGGTCTTATCAAAGACCTTAACTGATTTTCATTGTAAAAAAAATCTTGGGTCAATCGGTTCTATAAATGAGTTAAAGTTTTATAAAGACTCTAATCCTAGTACAACTGAGGGGAGTGTTTTAATAAAAAAAGGGGATTTTAAGAATATGCTTGATATAGTGGATATGGAGTTTATTGATGATCCAGATGATCCGACTTCAAATACCAAGAAGTTCACAGTGTATTTTAAAAGAAAGAAGGCTAAGCAGCTAAGTACGAGAGGTAGTGGAGATTGTATTAGTGATTTTGGTGATCCAAATGATCCGAATGATGATAATATAGATAAGAGTGGTTGTTATACACATACTTGTTTTGTTAATTATGAAGTATCCGGTACGGATGTAGTATCATGTAATTTGTTGGATTGTTTTAGTGTGAATAAACAGTCAGCTACAAATCAAGATAAGTGGCAAGAGCAAATGGAAGGCATAATACTAGCAAAGTCTTGTGGCAAGCACTATGGTTGGGATGTGAATAATGAGAAATGTGTTTATACGGGAAGGTGTAAAATAAACCGTCGTGGAACTAGCAGTTGTTACTATTTAGAGCATAATACAGGTGATAGATCGGATATATGTGTGAACTGGGTTAATAATTCAATTCACCAAAATCTCAATACTCCCGCACGAAAAAAAGCGGCGTGTGCAGATGCAACTTCTTCTCCATATGTAGAAACTGGTAAAAGGTGTGTAAATGACTCCAATGGAGAGTGTGAGAAATAGGAATTTTTAAAAGTGACATTATGGTTATTTTCATTGTTTTCTTGGCATAAAAAGAAGCTTCTGTTAAAAAAAAGAGATGAGTAATTTAAATAGAAAAAAGAAAAAGGTTCTTGTAGCTATGAGTGGGGGAGTGGATAGCAGTGTATCCGCCGCTCTTTTACAGGATCAAGGCTATGATGTGGTTGGAATGACCATGCAGGTATGGGATCATTCCCGTCCGGAATCTGATGTTCAAGAAGGTTATGGCACCTGCTGCTCCAGTGTGGATGTGGAGGATGCGCGAGCTGTTTGTCAGAAACTGAATATTCCTTTTTATGTGTTGAATTGTGAAGCGCGTTTTAAGGCACAGGTCATTGATAAATTTGTGGATTCTTACTTGAAAGGGGAAACACCTGTTCCCTGTGTGGACTGTAATACTTATTTAAAGTTTGATCATTTAGTTCAAAAAATGAAAGAATTGGAATGTGACTATTTAGCAACCGGTCATTACGCTCGAATAGAAAAAAGTAAAACCGGTTCTTATCATATTTGTAAAAGCACAGATGACTGGAAGGATCAAACATATTTTCTATTCACTCTTTCTCAGGATTTAATATCCCGTCTTTTATTTCCTATTGGGGAAATGGAAAAACAACAAGTTAGAAAAATAGCGGAAGAAAAAGGCTTAAATGTATTTCGGAAAAAAGATTCTACAGGTCTTTGTTTTGTGGGTTCCGGGGGATATGCAGATTTTATTGAAAAGCAAATGGGTGAAAAAAATAAAAGCATTGAAGGACCTATAAAATTATATCCTTCCGGAGAAGAAATAGGGCGGCATCAGGGTCTTTATCGGTTTACTTACGGACAGCGAAAAGGTTTGGGAGTGTCCTCTAACAAAGCTCTTTTTGTTGTGAAAGTGGATTCGGATAATAATACTCTTTGGTTGGGTGAAGAACATCATCTCTATAGTGATAAAGCTAGAGTTGTCGGTTTGAATTGGTTGGATAAAGTGGGTGATGGGGAGCGTTTACGGGTAAAAATTCGCTTTCACCATACAGGATGTTGGACTCGTGTTTATAAAGAGGATTCAAATACTATGCGTCTGGAATTTGAAGAGCCTCAAAAATCAGTTACCCCTGGTCAGGCAGCGGTTTTATATAGGGGAAACCAACTGGTTGGGGGAGGTAGTATTGTTTCTTTTTCATAGAGTTTGCGAACTTTAATAATGAGGTGTTGATGTGAAAACGGAATCTGCTCTAAGCAAAAAATATTCGGTGAAGACTTTTGGTTGTAAGGTGA
>JANQSX010000232.1 GCA_028279085.1 Bdellovibrionales bacterium | reverse complement strand
GAAAAAAAAATGGAGGTTTTGGAAGGAGGAAAAATTGATAATCAAAAAGCTCTGGTTCAATCTTCTCAGGTAGCAAATCAGAAGGATATTATTCAATTTTATTTAGGTCATTTCCTGGTTAAATCAGCAGGTGGAGGGCCTGTGTTGGCCTGCCAAAAATATCAAACAGTGGACATGACTTTTATAGCGGCGGGAGTGTCTGCTCATGGTCATGTTCCAAAAATGATTTTAAAAGCAGATTGTAAATTCAATTTAGATCAACCTCTTCAAATGGGTCCTTTTACGATTCCGAAAGGAGAGATTCTTCAGTCTTCTATAGATCAACAGTTGTTTAAAAAAGGTAAGGATACTTTACTTTTTTCTCATGTGGTTATTCGGTGGCCGACACAGTGGGTATTAAGTGAAGTCCGTTTTATCAGTGATAAAAGGGAAAAAGATCTTACAGTTGCTTTTACCTCCAATAAGGAAGAAGATTTTCTCACTCTGAATTTAAAGTAACTGTTATTGTGTATATATAATTATCATTATAAAACAACAGTTATATAAAGTCTGTCTTATTAGGAAGGGTTCTATTTTTCTGTGTCTTTTGAGTTTAGGGATTGAAGTTCCTTGGCAGAGGCCAAAACTCCTAAATAAGCAATCCAGCCGTAAACATTTTCCATTGGTTTCCCCTCTACTTCAATTTCCAGATCGGATACACACAGGGTTCGATAAACAGCACCTGGACTGTTAAGATTGTCTCTAGTGCCTTTTTCCTTGTGTGTGCGTAAAAATCCTCCTGCCAAATGAGCGCCAATAAAGTAAATCACCGGTTCCGCTACGACACCTTCTTGTTTAAGGTCGGAATCAATCCCTTCCTGAATAATGAGTTCAGTGACTGTTCCTCCCCCCTTTGTTGCTTTCATTTTCTTTTTTATTTTGTAGTTCCAGCTTTCAATATCTGTGGATGAATTAATGGTGGTCATTCCTAAACCATAAGTGCCGGCATTATTTTTTAGAAATATAAAAGGTTTTTGTCCACCTTTTTTATAAAGAGTGCTTTTATATACTATTTCCAATTCAGATAAAAATAAATCCACTTCCTCTTTTAATCTTTTTAAACACTTTGGATCATTAGATTGAAATTCAGTGAATCTTTTTGTTTTTATAGTTAAAAGTTCCGGTTCAATATTAATTAAGTCGGCAAATTCTGTGGCCAAAATATTATATTCCTTAAAAAAAGAATGTTTTCTCCTCATGTTCCAACCGGCTGATATAGGAGGTGTTATTGGTATAGAAAGATTAAGATGGTAATCTACAGAAAAATCATTGTTACTAATAATGAGTTGAGTTTGGTTTATTTTGTGTTTTAGTAAAAAAACTTCAATAGAGTACCCACGCGCAGTCATTAATACAGTGTTTTTTCTTATATTTTTTCCTGGTACACATACAAAAACAGAAAAATTCCCGCTCTTTTCAAGAAGAGTTTTTAATGAATAAATATTATCCCAATAAAACGGATTTTTTGTATGTTCTTCCGCTAAAAGAATAATGTTTTGAATATTCGGGAAGTGAACTTGCAAATAGTCTTTACAGATAGGGATAGCATTCTCTCGATCTACTTCACAGATGTTATTGAATCCGGCAGGAAATAAGTTGGCATCAACCGGACTTATTTTTATAGAAGAATCACGTAGATCAAAACTGGAATAGAAAGGGAAAGTTAAGTCCTGATTTTTTTTATTAAACCAGGTTTTAACTTCATCATAATGTTTGACAATTTTTTGATGAAGTAAATCTTTTACTTGCATAGTGGAAAAATGTAGGGTTTTTTTTGTTTGCATAATGTATTTTTCTATTTTTGATCTAAGTAAGATTGAGTCTTTTTTCTTAAACCTAAATAAACAGCTTGCATTTTTTTATTTTTTGATTCTTGAGCTATGTCTTTTAATTGTGTGATTATCTTTTTCACAGGTGCATAGTATTTCTTTTTACTTTTTTGTTTTTTTAAATTGGCCCATAATTTACGATAAAGATCTCCTAATTCTTTTTCCGCTTTTACAGACCATTTTCCGGTTTTTAGTAAAATAGATTGAGTGAGATAAGTTTGATAATAAGGAAATATTTTTAAAAATATATTTAAGTGAACATGGTTAGTACTGACATGGGATCGTCCTATAGTATAGAAGTATCTGGAAAAGTTTTCGTCGGCAGCAGAGCTAATGCGAAAAATTTTTTTTGTATTCTCTAGATTTTTGTAAACTACTTTTTGCATCTGTAAACCGATTTTGTCTTCGTTCATTCTTATGTAAGCCAGAGCTAAACGAGCCGGATACTCAATAAGGCGGATATCAGGTGTTAAATGATGAGTATATTTTATACCTTCTTTTAGAGCTATTAGGTTTTGTTCCATTTGTCCGAGACACTCATACACATAAGCAAGAGAAAGGTAAACACGTGGTTTGAGATGAACGTGTTTTTGTGTTTTAGGAAGCAGGCGTTGATAAATCTTTTCTGCTTTTTCGCATTGATTAAGCTCCTTATAAGCACTGGCAAGATTATAGAGTGCAGCCCATTCTAGATCCTGACCACGATATTTTTCGGATAATTTTTGAAATACCGGTATAACAGAATCATAATTTCCCATTCCTAAATCATGGAAAGCTTTTTCAAATAAGCTCATATCTTGTGAGTTGACTATTGAATGTGATTTAATGGATTCCTCCTGCCTTTTCAGGGAGGTACAGGAAGTAAAGAAAATAGGAAGTAGTAAGCAAAAACGGTATATTATAGTTATTTTCATTTTTTATTATATAAATAATATGAGTTACAAGTTATTTCAAATTGAATCCCAATAAGCTTTTAAAGCAATCAGTCAAGTTAGTGAAAAGGATACTTATCGCTGTATTTAAAAAAGATTAAATAGTATATGTATTTTTTTATTATCTTTAAGTGCAAAACATTACACTATTTTTAAAGAGACTTAATATTTGACACGGATAATAAATGTATTTTAGGATACAGTACTCAGAATTTTATTACTATTATACAGGAGTGGCAAATGGAAACGATAAAGATAAACACAAAATACTTAGGCGGTTTGAAGAGAAAAATAGATATTCAACTTTCTGCGGAGCAGGTGCAAAAAACTTTTGATGAAAATTATAGAAAGAAGCAGCAGACGGTAGAGTTACCTGGGTTTAGAAAGGGAAAAGTACCACTTGATCAAATTCGTTCCATGTATCAGGCAGAAGTAAAAAGAGATACAGTAATCAGCCTTATTAATGAATTTTATAGGAAAGCTTTACAGCAAGAACAATTAAAGCCCGCCGGAGAGCCAAAAATTGATTTTAAATCAGCCATTATGGAAAATCAGGCTTTTGGTTTTTCTGCAGAATTAGAAATTCAACCGGAGATAAATATTGATGGAACTTTTAAAGTTCAACTTTCAAAACCTTCTATAGAAGTAAAAGAAAAGGAAGTGGATCAAGCTATAGAGAATATTCAAGCGGCCAGTGCAAAATTTGAGCCAATAAAAGAGGAAAGAGGAGTGCATTGGGGTGATGTGGTTCAATTGGAGATCACAGAGCTTTCCGGTCCTATAGGCATTGAACAAAAGCCTATGCTGGAAATGAAAAAGGAAAATGAAAAAGCAATCAAAGGCCTTATGGAAGGTGT
>JANQSX010000231.1 GCA_028279085.1 Bdellovibrionales bacterium | reverse complement strand
AGAAATAGCATTTTTTTCCGAGTTAACTTTGCGGGCGGCCTTAATAGCCACCTGAGCTAAAGTGTATTCCAAAAAGGGCGGCTTACCCGCACAGGCCGTTAAATAAAAAAAAATAAGAACAATAAAAAACTTCATCAGTATATAGGTACGAAGTTAACTCTCCTATTTTTGGAATGATCAGTTTCTGACAAAGGACGTTCCTCTCCATAGATGATAATAGAAAGACGACTATCATCTATACCTTTTTCAATCAGAAAACTTTTTACTGATTCTGCCCGTCGCCGGCCTAAACCAATATTATACGCTTCTGAACCCATCATATCACAATGACCTTCTAATTCTAAACTAGTGACCTCCGCATGACTTTGAATCCAATCCAGATTTTCCATTAAAATTTCTCTAGCCTCTTCAGATAAAGCAGAGGAATCATATTCAAAATACACTGTACTAAGACCTGCAATACTCCCACTGTCACTGCCTCTATTATCTGAATCTATATCCTGAGAAGAAATATCATCAACCCCTTCTCCAACCAATTTGTTCTCATCCTCTTTTTCAAGAGTGGAACAGGAAAGAATCATAAAACCCATGAATAAAATAAATAAAACCTTCATAAAACCCCCTTTGTTGATTTCAAGAACAGTATAACCCTAAACAAGGCACCTCGCAAAGCCTGTAAAGCATTTAAACCACTGTAATCCTAAATTTTTATTTTTCACACCAAAAAATATCTTCAATAAATAAAATTTTCTTTTTTAAGAAAGCTCTCTTTAGAATAATAAAACTATTAACACTTAAAAAACACTTCCTATCGCTTACTCACCACATTCAAACCGCTGTAAGTAAAAAATACTTGACTTTTTCCCTTTTTCCCAGCAATTATTTCCAAAAATCCGACACAGGGAGGGTAATATAAAATGCTTCAATCAGAAAAAAATAAGCAAGCAAACTGGATTAAAGACTTGGTGCGTCTTGAACAGGACATGGAAGCTACCGGACAAATCTCTTTACCTGAATCCAACCCTTCATCCGAGCAGTTAGCTGAGCACACTTTTGAATTCATGTGTCAACTTCGTACTGCTTTTACCGCTAATTCAGCCGTTTTTAACCACATAAAGGGATTTTTGGGAAGTTTGCGCATTTATGGTATTGCCGATACAAAAGCTGATTTTATGCTTTTTCGCAATGGACATAAACTCATTTTCTCTGTTAAAGAACCAGGACTTATTGCTGTCTGCATGAAGTTTAATGATCAAATGCTTAGTAACAAAACATCCACCTCTACAGAACCTGCGGATTTTATTAAAGGGATATGGGGTCCTTTCAGTGAACTACAATGGACCTACAATGATCAAAAGATTAATATTGATTATCTGATTCGTTATTACATGACAGTGTTTGTAAAAAACAGCGTTAAGTAATATTTTTACGTTCGTCATTCCGGCAGAACCTCGTCATTCCGTTAAGTTCGTCATTCCGGACTTGATCCGGAATCCAGTAAACTGGAAGCCCTACTAGGGCTTCCACTATTCCGGACTTGATCCGGAATCCAGAAAAACAAATTACCGACAGTCTATTCTTTCTTTCCGACACATCCATTGTATTCGGTCACTCATCCTTTTAAAGATATTATCATGTGGTGAACCATATTTACCTGTCTTATGATTGATCTGCTTACCTTTTGGCAAAAGCTTTTTTAAATCCAATGAAGCAAAATTCTTAGGATTCTTCTTACCTTTTTTACGCGCTCTAGGGCCTTTTGAAGAACCCCCCTTGTTACCTCCGCCACCACCATAACCTTTAAATTTTCCCCCTGATTTCAAACCAAGAGCCACTTGTGCCGGTTTTCTTGAACCATACGCTCCATATCTTCCACCACCACCGGAACCTCCTCCGCCAGTGCCTCCGAGACCGCCACCACCGGAGCTTCCACCACCAGTGCCTCCAATTAAACCACCTGTTAAATCCTGTGCGTTAACATCTCCCCCTAAAACGGAACCAGCTTCTTCCATAGCAGGCTCTGTATCAAAAGGATTAGCCGCGTGCTGTATATACATATCTCCAAGAGGCATTCCCTTATTTTTCTTTTTGTCACCTCCCCCTCCAAGATTCAAACCGGGAATTTGTGCCACATCACCTGGTGTGTCAGGATTAACCAAGGGATTCGTTGGATCAGCCCCTCCTCCATCTGTTGAACTCACTCCCATTGTTGATCCATCTGTTGTCGCATATCCTCCCGTATTACTTCCCGTACTTCCACCTACACTCTCACTAGCACCTGTTGTTGACGCTGTCGTTGTGTGTACAGTTGGCCCTGGTTGATAATCTCCTCCGGTAGTTCCACTCCAAGTGCCCCAACCATTTTCCTGAGCCATTACTTCACACTCCTGAGCAGAAGCCAATAGACTGGCTCCCAAGTTTGTTCCCATATCCTGAATACGGCGATTGGCCTCACGACCTGTCCTCTTACACTCCTCCGGCACCTGCGCAATATTAATCTCTTTCTCATTTTTCCCTTTATACATTCCTATGTAATGATCGAAAAACTTTTCATCACAAGAATAGGAATCCTTATGACTTGTTCCCGAATTAATACTTACACCGCAGGCTTCTTCAAAAGCCTGGTTGACCGGCGCCATTTTTTGATTACAATCTCTTGTACAGGTATTAGCCCTTGAACGACACTGACTGGCCATCACTCCCTGCATTCCACCATACATACCATGAGTTTGTTGAATGGCATCACAGTGAGCTTTTCCTCCCTTCATAGTTCCTATAGCTACATTCATCTTACCAAGTGAATCCAAAGCATGCGCCAAACTTCCTCCCACACATTCTTCCGGGGCATGACAACAATCCAGAGCTTCCGTTTGCAGGGTAGCGCAGGTTCTTACAGCTTCTACTAAAGCGCGCTCCAACTTCGCCTCACAGGCCATGTTAGCGTTCATCTGGCATATGGCCCAACGTAATGGACGATCCTTATCTGGTTTCTCGGGTACCCCCTGCGCCCTCATCCTGCTTGAAGGTTCACAGCTCTCTCCTACTATATCACATCTTATTTCATCTTCTGATAAAATCCGACGATTTTCTATAAAATCAGCAGGATTTTCATACTCTATCATAAGTATAATGGGAAGATCTGCTGCTGACCTTCCTGCTGCTGCCCCTTTTGCAGAAACATAATTTTGATATAAAAACAAAACCAACAAGAAAAAAAGAAAGTTAAATCTCATTTGCCATTCCTAAAATCTTTTCGAGTTAATAAAGGGAGGATTATTTTAATCTTCCTTTGTAAAAATTAAAATCCACCACCCAGTTTACTAAAAACTTGTGTCGCTATATCGGCACCTTCAGGAGAACCCCAGCTATTGTAAACGTTTTTTGCTTTGTCTTCACAATACTCTTCACACTGAGGGTCTTCTTTAGTGCCTTTTCCACAAAGAATTGTTTGGCGTTTCTCACTTTGTATCTTCCCAATCATATCTAAGCATTTTGACTTATAAGATAATATAAATTTTTCTTCTAAATAACCAAGACAGCTTTTTCTTGGATCACTCAAAAAGTCGTCCTCCATGAATTTATAAAAAGCTAACTGGTTCCCTTTATCTGTTTTAGAAACTGAATTCATCCTATCTGGATCACAAGCTGTATTACAATAGCTAGTTGATATACTATTTCGACATCCTCTTTTTGATCTCTCAATATACTGTTGACATAAGGAAACACAATTATTTTTAGATCGTGTGATACATCTTACTACTTCCTTTTCAAGGTTTCGCAGTTTTTCCATTCCGCGAGCATCTACTCCTCCTTCCAGAGAAAAACCTTGAGCTTCCGTATAACGTCCAGCTACTGAATCACAATGGCACCTATCATCAGAGGCCCAAAACCAACCAAAAGCATCTCTTTTAGTTCTACAACAAGATGTAGGTAGATTATCGCCTTTACACATTTGTAAATAACCACCATCCTGAGAAGCAATAGACCTTCGGAATTCAGATCTGTCTCGTTCTTCTTTAGCTCTACTTATACACCGCTCTATTGCCTCCGAAGAAATTGTCCTAGAACAATTACAAAATTGATCATTAGGCCAATAGCGCGGATAATGTTTTTTCGCGTCCCTACAAGCATTTTGAGTAAAAGTCCTAGCATCAGCTTCTCGCTGACTATTAACATCAACACAAGTACCCATTATCCTTACTTCATTTTCAGGACATCCACTGGCTGATACTTCTGACTCAACAGCCTGTTGTCTATTTTCTTCAGATTGTCTTTTACACTCACTTAAAGTATCAAAAGAACTAAGATGATGACAGGAAGCACATTCCCAGTGGTTTTTATATTTTCTTTGAGCATCCTGACATTCACCAAGTAACATCGCTGGTTGGCAAATGGAACCACGACCACCAAGGTCCACAAGATGTCCACCTTGTCTACTACATTCATCTTGGGGATCTTCAGGCTCTATTTTTATACAATTACCGGCCATCTGATCTTCAGCGCTACACCCTTCAGCAGCTGCTGGATTACAATCGTTTGTCTGACCTAACATTAGTTCTTCCGTAGAACACTGTCTTGCTGATGCTCCTAAAGTAAAAAACAAACACACAAAAACAAGCAACAAAGAGACTTTAGAAAAAGAAAAATAAGATAAAAATTTCATCTTGGTTTTTATCGGTCAGGTGCTTAAAAAACTAAAATTTTTTTACTTAAGACAAGGCGTACTAGAAACAATTAAGAGTCAAAAAGTGCAACCTTACTAAAAAGTGTTTAAAAAACAAACAGATGTTTAAACTAAGAAGCTTTTCTTGGATTCCGGCCTTCGCCGGAATGACTAAAGTGAGTACGGAATGACGATTCCAAGTCCAGGATAACACACTTTTAAGGTGAAGAATCCAGGTTATCCTCAAAAGACTCTATAAAATCCAAATGAGTAAAAGGAGACTTACCAAACTGAAATCTTTTTTGCTTATTCAAAGGGTTTTCC